>URLV01000004.1 GCA_900548725.1 uncultured Mycoplasmatota bacterium | reverse complement strand
TATTATATCAAAAAGCCGCACCCTAGTGGTGCGGTTCAAATTTCAATTTAGGAAAAATCCTGTTTGGATTTTTTTGTGGTTATAATTAAAATTTTAAATTTAGATATACATAATTATGCATTTTATATGATAGATTTTTTTGTATTTCTTTGTTTGCTTCTTTATTTAATTTTGAGATTCTAATTTTATTTACAAGAGGATCAATGTATCTTACTTTAGATTCTTGCAGTATATAGTATACATTTTCTGGTTTTGTTTTTGAAGTTAATATTTTTTTGGATTTTCTCCATTTATCAAATACGTCTTTAAGTTTTGAATTTTCTATTATTTTTATAATGTCAGATTCTTTTAATGAATATAAATCTTCTTTTTTTATTAAATTTTCTTTATTTAATTCTTTTAATATATCAGCAATAAATTGCATAGAATATCTAGTTTTATCTTCTCTGTATTTAATTGATAATTTAGTTGTCAATTTTATGAAATGCATAGCAATTTCTTCATTTTTAAATCCTAATTCGTCTATTCTATTTTCATTTTTTTGAATATTTATATTATTGTATATTTCTCTAATAGTGTTTATATCTGCTAATTTGTATGAAAATAATGCGTTTGATAATGAATATTCTAATCTATCTGCTGCAAGTTGAGGTGTATCATTATCTGCTATAGGATAAATGTGGTAGTCGTCAACTTCATTTAATTTAATATTGTCCCTTTCTAATAATTTTGTTATTTCATTAGAATTTTTGATTATGGTGCTTGTTAAATCTTCAGTGGATTCTTGCTTTATATAGTCTCCATTAAGAAAATCTACGCAATGTTTGAAAACAGGTGTTGCAATGTCATGAAATAATCCAGACAAAGTTTGTTTTTTGTCATGTGTAAAATGCCATATGATTAAAGCAACTGCAATAGAGTGATCTAAACTAGAAAAGAAAAAGTTACTTTCAAATAAATCTGAATATATTGTTCCACATGTTACGCTAATATATTGTTGTTTTAATAATTCTTTTGTATTTATATAATCGTTAAGCCATTCTGGAAAGTTAGGTTCTAATATATCGAAATATTCAATTATATTTTTATCTATGTTTTCAAAATAATTCATAATATTAACTTCTTTCTTTTTATAATTTATTATAAATTAAAAATTAGTCTTAAACTAATTTTCATTATCTTGGCAACCGCATTTACATGATTCATCACAATTACAGTTTTCTTCACAATCACAATCGTTGCCACATTCACAATGTTCACAAGAACAATCATCACAATTACATGAGTTGTCTATTAAAATTGCACTAACAGGACAACCTTCACTTGCTTCAATTGCTTCATCAGTAACATTATCACTAATCATACTTGCTCTTCCTTCATCATTACATTCAAAATTTTCTGGTGCAATACTAAAACAATATCCACAACCTATACATCTTTCTTTATCAAAAACTATTTTACTCATATTAATTCCTCCAATAAAATTATTATATACTAATAAAATATAATTATCAATTAAAAAAATGTAGAATAATGTTTAAAACTATGTTATTATTAACATGATAGGTGATTTATATGAACTCAAGAATGGATAAATATGCTGAGACTCCTAACTTAAAGAGTAGAGCAGAAAAAAATAAATCTTTATATGAACAAATAAAAACTCGTGATATAGATAAATTTGATATTGCTAGCAATGCTACTGTTATTGGAGAAGATATAAGTAGAGTAGATGTAGATAAAGTAAAAGATATGCTTGATAAAAGATATAGAGATGAATATGAAAAACGTAGTTTAAAATTTAGAGAACAAGACGAAGAAATTATAGAAGATAAAAAATATGATACTAAAGAATATGATATAAATGCTATATTAGAAAAAGCTAAAAAAACACAAAACGTAGATTATGAAAAAGAAAGATTAAAAAAAGTACATGATACACAATATGATATATTAAAAAAATTAAATATAGAAGAAAAAGATGAAGAAGAAGTTTTAGAAGATAATGAAGAAAACATAGTAAATTTAATAAATACTATTACTAATTTAGAACTACAAAATAGTAATAAAAATAGTACTGGTAATACAACTGCATTAGATTTATTAAGTGATTTAAGTGATAATGATACTAATACTGTTTATAAAACTATGGAGTTAGATAAAGAAGAAATTAGTACAAAAACTGAAGATAATTTAGATGAAGAAGATTTAAGTATAGAAGATAAATATGATGATTTTAAAGAATTAGAGAAAGATTTAAAATCTAATAATATTGCAATTAAAGTAGTTGGTATAGTATTTGTTATTATATTAATTATACTTGCTGTTATATTTGTTAATAAGTATTTTAATTTAGGACTATTTTAATATAGTTCTTATTTTTTTCATAAAATATATTATGAAACGTTTTTATAAAATAAGAAAAATCAGATTTAAAAATATATTTATGTATGTAATTATTATAGTTATATTTATAGATATTATTATTTTTAATACATTAGGTAAGAAGTTAGGAGAAAGTGTATCTTTTTTAACAAAATTAAAATTAGATGAAATTACTAAGTATTATATGAATGATACTATAAAAAAATATTTAAATGTTGATAGTAATGATTATATTAAAGTTAATTTGGTTAATAATAATATTGTAAGTGTTGATATAGATAATGTTATGTGTAATAAATTATTAAATAATATTATTGTTGATTTAGAAAGTAATGTAAAGAATTTAGAAATGGGTAAGATTAGTAATTATCATAATTTAGAAATAATAAATGGTGATAATGGTATTATTATATTTATGCCAGTTGGTGTAAGTTTTGGGAATAGTTTGTTTTCTGGATTAGGTCCTAAGATTCCAGTAAAGGTAAGCTTTTTAGAAAATATAGATGCTTATGTAGATGTTGTAGTTGAAAATTATGGTATTAATAATTCTTTAATTAAATTATATATAAATATTGATGTAGAGGAAGTTTTAGAGATGCCTACTAAAAATAGATTTAGTAATGTTAAATATAAATTTTTAATTAGTAGCAAATTAATTAATGGAGAAGTTCCTAGTGTACTAGGTGGAACAATAAATAAAAGTAGTAACCTAGTAAATAGTGATGTAAAGTAAGTATTTTAATATAGAATATGAATAGTAAAAGTGATATACTTTTTATAGTAGGTGGTGATTACTTATGAATAATATTTTTATTAATGATAGTATTGATGCTGGTATAAGTAATTACTTACTTATAAAACAAGGCATGGATTATGATAAAGCACATATATTTGAAACATATATTATTAGATGTTTATGTAAAATATATGGTGATATTAATATATTAAATCCTTATAGAATTAATAATGTTAATAGTTTTAAAGCTAACTTAATTATGTATGGATTAAGTGAAAAAGAAATGAATGAATTTATTAGTTTAATGGGAGATTATTCTAAGTGGTTAAATAGTGAGAAGAACGTTGGTAAAACTGATATAACTAGTAAAATAGAAATTGTTTTAATTAATATGATTATTTATAGAAATAAAATTATAAAGTTTACTGATAATGAAATAGAATTTTTTGATAAATATTTTGATCCTAAGAATAATAATTTTGCTACTTTACATAATTTAATTACTAAAGATATTAATATAGTTCCTATGTATTGGAGTAGAAAAAAAGTATTATTAAATAATAATATTAAATTTAAAAGAATTAGAAATGATTTGTTAAGTAGTAGTGTATATGATAAATATGGTATAGATAAAGATGATATGTCACGTATGAGTGAAGAGAAAGTTAGGAATATTAATAATCGCATTCTTGAGAGTGAAAAAGATACAGAGAAAAGAAGTAAGAAATTTATACCAAAAAATTTAATAATTACTAGTGGGAATGGTTTTGTTGATACATTGATGTTACTTAGTATTATGACTACTGAAATTATGATTGGTATAATGATTGCATTACATGTTATGAGAGGTTAATATGATTATAATAGATGATAAGAAATATGATTTAATTGAAAACTTTAGAGATGCTTTTAACGAAGAAGAGTTTAAAGAATATTTTACTGATTACTTTTATAAATATGATTACATTGTAGGAGATTATGCTTATAGTAAATTGAGATTAAAAGGATTTTATGAAGATAATAAAAAAGAAGCTAAAGAATTAAATAAAATAAAGAATAAAGATAAATACATTAAAGATAATTGTGCATATGAATGCAAATATTTTGTTTTGAAAAAGATTTAGTCTTTTTTTTTTGAATGTTTTATGTTACAATTATTTTAGAATAAGAGGGATATCGATGAATGTGAATATAATTGAATCAAATGGAATGAATACTAATGTTAATTTAATATGTTACTTTACTGGAAATAAAGGTAAAAATTATTTGTTTTATACGAAAAATGAAACAGTGCAAGATGGTTTAATTAAAATGTATGTTGCAAGCGAAGTAGGCTCTATTAGTGATGATGAGTGGACTTCATTAAAAAAGGATATGCAACAAATTATAATGGGAAATAGTACTGTTAAGTTTTTGAATTATTCTAATCCTATTAGAACTGGTGAAGCTAGAGCAATTGCGTTAAATAATACTAATATTGATGCAATTAAAAATGCATATAGTAAAGTTACAGAAATTAGTGGAGGGACAAATAAAGATTTGTTGAGTCAAAGTTTTAATGAAACTCCAGAAATTCAAACTCAAGTTCAACAACCTCAAAGTGGACCTGTACAAATTAGTTCTATTCCGAATATACAAAATAATTTTAATATGGAAGGTAGTCCAGTTAATTTAAATACTAGTTCAGAACCTGTTGTTCCTGTTATAGATTCAGTTCCTAAAATTGAACCTATTAATCCAAATCCTATACCTGATATACCAAGTGTAAATGGAAATGGACCAGAACTAAATATTAATAGTGTTAAACCAGCCAGTGGTATAGATAGTGGATTTAGAGTTTCAAATGAACCAAATATATTTGACCAACCAAGTACTCCATTTAATATATCAGAAGAAGATATAAATAAGCCATTAGATGTTCCTGTTCAAAATAATAACAATGTATTTAGTGGTAATAATGATAATGGAAATATATTTAATAATGCTAGTGAAACGTTAAATACAAATAATGTTCCTGTAAATAATGATGTAAAAGAAGTTTCAAATAATAATAAAGTGGATGTAAACAAACAAATAGAATTGAATGAAAGAAAAATTAAATTATTTACTGAACTTGCTAATATATATAAAGAAGAAAATGATATGTTAAAAAATGAAAGTGAAGTAAATGATAATACTGCATCTAATTTATTTAATAATAATGGAACTTTAGATGATTTAAAAATATTACAAGGATAACTAAGTATAAAGCTTAGTTTTTTTCATATAATTTATTAGTGATAATATGAAAAATGTTTTATATAATTATTATGATATATTAGTTGATGAATTAAATAAAAGTGATAATAATTATTTTTTCTATTTTAATAATGAACTTTTTTTGTTTTATTTAGTATTAAATGATGTTAATTTGGTTGAAAATATTTATAAATATATTGTTGAAAATAATATAGAAAGTTTTAATATAATATTAAATAAAGAGGGAAATTTGTTTACTGATGTAGATAAAAAAAAGTATGTTTTGTTGAGAGTAAAAGGTATATTAAAATATGAAGTAAAGTTTGATGAATTTAAATATTATCCAGTTAATTCAAATGGTGTTAATTGGGGTACTTTATGGAGTGAAAGACTTGATTATTATGAAGTACAAATTAGAGAACTTGGAATAAAGTATCAAACTGTTTTAAATTCTTTTGGAATGTTTAGTGGACTTGCTGAAAATGCTATATTATATTTTAATATGACTATGGAAAAATTTGGGGATTTAGAGAATAATGTTGGTATAGTACATAATAGAGTGAAGTATCCTTGTTATTTAATTGATTATTATAATCCGGTTAATTTTATAATTGATTATAGTGTTAGAGATATTGGTGAATATATTAAATCATATATTATAAGTGATGATTTTGATTTTAATAATGTAATTACCTTAATTAATAGAATGTATTTAAATGATTTAATGTTCAATTTACTTTATGCAAGACTTCTTTATCCTACATTTTATTTTGATGTATTTGATAAAATTATTTTAGAAGATGGTAAGGATAGTGATATTGTGTTTACTTTAGATAAAATTGATATTTATTTAGATACGCTAAAAAGATTGTATGATAGATTTAATAATGAATACCAGATGTTTAGAATAGAGTGGTTAAACAAAATAAAAATGTAGATTATATTTCTACATTTATTACGCCTTTACAAGTTGGTATTTTTTCTTTTATCAATTCATATACGTTATCGTTTAAAGTATAATCTTGATATCCACAATGACTACAAGCTCCAAATAATTTTACGTACACATAATCGTCTTCATATTTAATAAATTCTATATCTCCACCTTCTGAATTTAAATATGGTTTTATGTCATTTATTACTTCATTTATTAAATCTATTTCTTTCATGTTTCTTCACCAAAGTATATTATATCTAAAATATTTTACTTAGTAAATAAAATTTGATATAATATTGGGCGAGAGGTGCAATAATGGAAGACTTTGAAGTTGGAAGTATTGTAAAAGGAGAGGTGACTGGAATTGAACCTTATGGTATTTTTGTTAAAGTAGGAGATACTGATGGTTTAATTCATATCAGTGAGATTGCTAATAATTATATATCTAATATTACAAAATATGTTAGTATTGGTGAAAAAATTTTTATGAAAGTTATTGATTATGATAAAGAAAAAAATAGATTAAGTTTATCTATTAAGGGATTAAATTATAAGGAATTTTATAAGAATAGAAAAGTTAGAGAATCTGTAAGAGGATTTTCTCCTTTACAAGAAAATTTAGAAAAGTGGATGGATGATATTTTAAAAGAAATTCACTAAGAAATATAGTTAGAGATAACTATTTTTTTATTATTGTTTAAAAGTAAGTTATTAAAATATTTTTTCTTATACAAAAATTTTAATATTGTTTGTGATGAATTTTTATATGCTTTGCATAGAAAAAAAGCACTAACTGTTAGTGCTTTTGTATTTCCAAAATGGTGGCTCCAACGGGAATTGAACCAGTGACACAAGGATTTTCAGTCCTCTGCTCTACCGACTGAGCTATGGAGCCAATAAAAAATGGCGGTCCGTACGGGATTCGAACCCGTGATCTTCTGCGTGACAGGCAGACGTCATAGGCCTCTAGACTAACGGACCATTGGTTGCGGGAGTAGGATTTGAACCTACGACCTCTGGGTTATGAGCCCAGCGAGCTACCGAACTGCTCCATCCCGCGATGAATATAAAATTAATTGGCGGAGAAAGAGGGATTCGAACCCCCGCGCCGTTGCCGACCTCCTGGTTTTCAAGACCAGTCCCTTCAACCGGACTTGGGTATTTCTCCATTTGTTCTTCAAGGAACAAGTTGATTATAGCATATAAAAATAAAATTAGTCAACAAATTTTGGAAAAAAACATAAAAAAAGTGTAATTTTTTATAAAATTTTAACTTTTTTGCTATTTTTTTAAAAAAATTGAAAAAAAGTGTTGATTTAAATTTATTTTTGGGTTATACTCAAATAGTCTTAATTAATTAAGACGCCGAGTGGTGTCGCCCAAGTGGCGGAACAGGTAGACGCACAGGACTTAAAATCCTGCGAGATTTAACCCTCGTGCCGGTTCAAGTCCGGCCTTGGGCACCATTTATTTGTTTAGAATATCTCTCGGGCGATTAGCTCAGTTGGTTAGAGCACCTGCCTTACAAGCAGGGGGTCATAGGTTCGAGTCCTATATCGCCCACCATTTTTTGCCGACATAGCGTAACTGGCAGCGCAACTGACTTGTAATCAGTAGGTTGGGGGTTCGACTCCCTCTGTCGGCACCACTTTTGGAGGGATAGCGAAGTGGTCAAACGCGGCAGACTGTAAATCTGTTCCTTCGGGTTCCATGGTTCAAATCCATGTCCCTCCACCACTTTAGATTGCCTCGTAGCCAAGTGGTAAGGCATCAGACTTTGACTCTGACATTCCGGTGGTTCGAACCCACCCGAGGCAGCCATCTTAATTATTATATTCGTCTCGTTAGCTCAGTTGGTAGAGCATTTGACTTTTAATCAAAGGGTCATGCGTTCAAGTCGCATACGAGACACCAGTTGATTATTAAGCTTGTGAGTTTCACAAGTTTTTTTCATGTTATAAAAAGTGGCATAAAAAAATCTAGTATTTAACTAGAATAAACTTCAATCAACTTTTTTAATATCTATTATATCTTTTATATTTATTAGTTTGTTATCAATAGTAATTAGATTATTGTTTGTTTTACCTATTAAAGTGCATATTATTTCTTTATCTTTTAAAGTAATATTTACTTTGATTTTATAAATATAATCATTTGATTTAAATATATTATCTATTTTTTTATTAAGTTCATATTTTGATGGCTTTTCTAATGGAGTATTATCATTTTTAATAGTAATATATTCTTCGTTGTTATCAATCTTTTTGTTAAAAGTATTTGTAAATAAATCTGGTAATTTTTTCATATATTCACCCTAATAATATATATGAATAATTTTAAATAATATTTACAAAATATTAATATGAAGAAAGATTTTATTAAATATTTTATTCCTATAATTTTATTATGTTTTATTGGTATTATATCAATATATTGTTCTAAAAATATTGTTAATAACTATATGTATTTTTTTAAAAGACAAATAATATATGTTGTTATTGGGATAATATTATTGTTCTTTTTTAAGTGTGTTAATTTTAATATAATATATAAATATAGTTTTTTAATATATTTAATTAGTATATTTATGTTAGTATATGTATTATTCTTTGGAGATACTATTAATGGTAGTAAGAGTTGGATTAATTTATTTGGTATTAGTATACAACCTAGTGAGTTCGCTAAAATAGGTTTATTGTTGTGTTTAGATAAATATGTTAAAAGTAAGTATGGTTTTATAAAAAGTATAGTTTTATTATTAATTCCTAGTATTCTAACTTTTTTACAACCTGATACTGGTACTGTTTTATTTTATTTAGTAATATATTTTAGTATTTTTATATGTATGGGATTGAAAAAGAAATACTATATTAGTTTATTTAGTTTGTGTTTTATAGGGATTGGAATATTTTTTTATTTATATTTTTTTAATAGTGATTTGTTTATTAAAATATTTGGTACTAATTTCTTTTATAGAATAGATAGGATTATTAATTTCACGAAGAATGAAGGCTATCAAATTAATAATGCTTTAATTGGTATTGGTAATGGAGGAGTTATTGGTAACTTTAATAAATACGTTATTTATATACCCGAAGCTATAACTGATTTTATGTTTGCAAATATATTAACTATGTTTGGTTTTGTAGGTGGTGTAGTTGTTGTTAGTTTGTTTTTAATTATAGATATTATGCTTGTTAAAGATATATTTAAATTAAATAAACACAAGTATTATGTGATTGGATTATTTGGATTATTTTTGTATCAACAAGTACAACATATATTTATGGATATAGGACTTTTACCAATTACTGGTATAACACTTCCTTTTGTTAGTTATGGTGGGAGTAGTTTGATTAGTTATTTTATATTGTTTGGAATATTATTTAATGTAAAGAAGAAGAACTCTTTAAATTTTTGACTTTTATTATATTTTGTGATACATTATTTGAACAAATTGGGGGTAATATTATGAATGAAATAAGTTATTTTAAAGAATTGAATAATTATGAAGTTTTGTCTGATAAACTTTCAGATGAAGAATTAAACAATTATTTTTTAGATATGAAAAATGGTGATTATTCTGCAAGAGAAAAAATAATAGAGCACAATTTAAGTTTTGTTATATATGAAGTTAATTCAAAATTTTCTAATTCTTTATGTGATAAAGACGATTTAGTTTCTGCTGGAATAATTGGTTTAATAAAAGCGATTGATAATTATGATGGAACAAAAAATAGCAAATTTGCTACTTATGCTTCTAAATGTATTGATAATGAAATTAGGATGTCATTAAGAAATGTAAGGAAACATTTGAATTTATTAAGATTGGATAATTATGTTAATTGTGTTTCAGATACAACTTTTGTTGAATTGTTATGCGATGAAAAAGACTTTTTTGAAAATGTATTTACAAAAGAAGAATATGAAATGGTTAGAAAAATTATTAGTGAACTACCTTTGAAAGAAAAAATAATAGTGGAAATGTATTTTGGCTTCAATGGTAGAAAATATACTCAAGTAGAAATTGCTAAAGAAGTTAATATTTCTCAATCTTATTTGTCTAGAGTAATTAAAGATATTTTGAATAAAATAAAAAATAGATTGATAGAAGAGCATATTATTATAGAAAAACATTTAAAATAAAAGAAGATATTAATAATATCCTCCAGAAGAATAATTATAATATCCACTTGGTCTATAGTATGGATTATTATAATAAGGTTGGTAAGGTTGATATGGGTATTGGTTTGGTGAATTTACATATACTGGTCTTGGGCGTGATACTCCTACTAATCCAGCTCCTGCAAGTCCACCTAATAAAAATGGTACGAAAAATTGTCTATCTTCATTTGGGTTTTGTATCCCGTAATTATTATAATACATAAAAAACTCCTCTCATAATAGTATATGAATAAGGAGGTTTAATTTTGGGCATATAATCTATATAAGTTAATACTTGGCGCTGAATTAAAACGAATATCTATTCTTGTTGTTCCAATACCATTTGATATAAATATTTCTTTATTATCTAATTTATAATAATCATCATAATAAGTTTTTGCCCCAATAGGAGTATATATTTTTCCTATAAATGGTAGTCTAACTTGTCCTCCATGTGAATGGCCAGAAAACATTACATTGAAACTATAATTAGATATTTTTTTATATTCATCTGGTTCATGACATAATACGAATCTATAATAATCATTTTCTTTTTCTAGTACATCATAATTTATTTTTGTTTCGCTTGGATCAGATAATCCTACAATGGAGATGGGAGTGTTTTCTTTATAATATATTAGTTTTTCTTCATTGTCTAAAATAGTAAAATTAGTATCCATTATTTTTTTATATGTGTCTAATTGTTTAATGTCATGATTTCCTGAAACTGCATAATTTCCTAAATTACTTTTTATTTTGGATAAAGATTTTTTTACTGATTCTATTTCAGAATCATTTAAAGTTCTTCTTTTATCTAGCATATCTCCTGTGAACACTACTATATCTGGATTTTGTTTATTAATTAAATTAACTATTTTATCTAAATATTTAATATCTACTGTACTTCCCAGATGAATATCTGAGAAATGTACTATTTTTATACCATCGAATGATTTTGGTAAATACTTATTTTCTATTTTATATTCTTTTATAGTTAAATTATATGGTTCTATGTATTTAGAATATAAAAATAGTAATGTTATTACTAGTATAAAATATATTAGTATGTTATGTTTTTTCTTTTTTATATTTTTTTTATCTTCTTTTTTCATAAATTACCTTTCTAAAATAATAATATTATTAGTACTGTTATTGTATTATTTAATATATGTGATATTGTACTACAAAATATGTTGTTTGTTTTAGTATATATTGTACTAAATGTTAAACCTAATATAAAATATGGTATAAAGTATAATAATTCTATAAGTTTAGTAGTTGATACTATATGTAATAAACCAAATATAGATGATGATACTAATATAAATACAGTATTGTTTTTTATACTTTTTTTTAAGCTTAATCTAAATAATATTTCTTCTATATATGGTATTATTAGTGTTAATAATATACCATATAATAATTTATTATTTAATAATAATTCTCTATTACCTTGTTCATTATTAGATATACCATTTGGTATTATAATATAATTTATAATATAGTTAGATAATACCATCAATAAGAAACCTACTATAAAATATATTAATGTTATTAATATATTTTTTTTATTTAATTTCTTTAAATTATTTATTAATTCTTCTTTATAAATAGTTGTGAAATATGTTGTTAATAAGATATAAGATATAAACAAATAAATAATGTATTCTTTTGAATGAGGATTATTCGTAAAGAATAGAGGTATTATACTTGGAAATAAAATATAGATTAATATATTTAATGTTGATTTTTTCATTTTTTATTTTCCTTCCAATATTATAGATAAAGTATATCATGTATGCCATAATATGTAAATTAATGAAAAAAACATTTGAAATTAAGCATGTAAACGTTTTGTATATTTTTTTTGTATATGTTGAAATATATTTTTTTGTTTGTTATTATTTTTTTAGAAGGCTAGGTGATAATGTGACTGATTTAGTAAATTTAGAGGCAACAATTAATTCTGATCGTGAATACTTTGCTAAGTCTTTTTCTAAAGTTAGTGAATCAATTAATACTATAAGTCAAAATTATTGGAGTGGTAGTTCTAGAAATAATTTTGTATCTAAAGTTAATGATTTTTTAAATTTATTTGATGAACCTATTAATAGTCAATTAAATAGCTATGCTGGTGCGGTAAGAAAGTTTAATGAGTATAAAACTAAAAAAGAAGAAAAAGAGAGTATTGAATCTCAAATAATTAATTGTCAGGATGATAATGAAAAGAAAGCTTTACTAGATAATGTCTCTACCTGTAACGAACATTTAACTGGATTGAAAAATGAAATTGAAAAATTATTATCAGCAATTATAACTTCTATTAAAAGTGGAGATTCTATTAGTGCTTTTGCTGATACTACTGGTTTGTTAGGATTAGTTCCTACTGTTGGAGAAGCCGCTAAAATTCCAAAGAATCAAAGATTAAAATATTTGTTTCCTGATGGCAAACCAACTACTCAAAGTCAAGCAAGAAAGTATATGACAATAATTACTGTTAAGGCTTATGACGGAAATGGAGTATCACGTGATTTAAAAATACAAGTTCATAAAAAATTGGCTGAAGAGGTAAAGGCTGTTTATAATGAATTATATCAAATTGGATTTCCAGTAAGTGATAGTGCAAGTTTTTGTTTTAGAAATATGGAAGGTAGTAGCAAATTATCTCATCATAGTTATGGAGCAGCAATAGATTTAAATGTAAGTGCAAATGGCTTTTGTACACATGGAGATAAAGATTCTAAATTTTATAATAATGAAAAAGTTGTGGCAATATGGAAAAAGCATGGATTTTATTGGGGTGGAGATTGGTCTGATCGTACTGATCCAATGCATTTTACTTATACAGGTAGTTAATGTTTATTTTAAAATAAAAAAGGAGTAATGATGATATGACAAAATTTATTTTGGATGTAGAAGCTGTTAGTTCTGTTGCTGATATGATTAAGGTTTCTAGTAATGATTTAGAAAATGTTAGAAATTCTATACAATCTTATGATGTTGGAGATGCATTGGAGTTTAATTTTGAAGGTGCAAAAAAAGCTATATTGAGTAATGTAGATGAAACCATAAACAAAATGAATAACTCATTTAATTTACTTAATAATATTATAGAGTCACACACCAACTTGCAAAATAGTTTTCAATTTGAAATTAGTTCTAGCATTAATGAAGTTTCTATTGTAAATAATAATGTGGAAGTTTTGAATAATGATAATTCCTTAAGTTCTTCTGATTCTAAAAATTTTAATTATACTGTTGTTAGTGGGGATACTTTAAGTGAGATAGCATATAAATATGGAACTACTGTATCTGCTTTAGCATCTGTAAATAATATAAAAAATGTTAGTTTAATTCATGTTGGTCAAAAATTAATTATACCAACTGGCAATTCTAATGATTCTAAAAAGCAAAATGTTTCTGAGGAACAAGTCGTTCTTGAAAATCAAACTGTGTCTCAAATTCAAAATGATAATAATTTAAAAGAACAAAAAGTGATAAATGTGCCAAATAATTTAGGAAAAGTTCATACATATATGGGATGGCAAATGATTACTTCAAAAACATCTGAACAATATAAACTGAGAGAGAAAGCAGGGGAATCATATGATTCCGAAGGTTTTGCTAAAATAGGAGATAGATATGTAGTTGCAACAACTACAACTTTTGGAGAAGTTGGAGATTCTGTTGATTTTGAACAGGCAGATGGGTCAGTTATTAAATGTATTATTGGAGATGTAAAAAATCAAAATGATTATGGATGTAATAAGTGGGGTCATGATAATGGTCAAACTATTGTTGAATTTATTGTTGATAAAAAAAGTTGGTACGATTCTAACCACTCAAATCCAGGTACTGCGAAATGTCATCCTGAATGGAGACAATGCATAACTAAAGCTACAAATTATGGAAAGTATTTTGGTGAAAAGTAAATTTTGTGAATATGTTTTTAAATTTAAAATATCGACATTTTAATTAAAGTTATTTTTTAGATTTTAGTAAAATAACAGAAATGTAATATAATATTATTATAGTTATGATGAAAAAAACTATTTTAGATTGAGGTGATAAATATGGCAAAATATGTTTGTGATTTTGATGTTGCAAGACAATGTATTACTGAAATGAATAATGAGGTTGAAAATTTAAATAAACAAATTAAGTTATATAAAGACAAAATATTAAATTCTGTCAATGGTTGGGATGGGGTTGCAAGTGATTCATTTAGAGATACGAGTGACGACTTTGTGTTGCAATTGCAAGCTAAAATTAATGAAATTACGAGGTTTATTCAATTTATTAGTGAAAGTATAAACAAGATAGAAGCGTTGGAAAATGATTTTTCGAATGTGAATTTGTAAGGTGGTGTTTTATGAATAATTTTAATATTAATAATTATGAAATATTTGAGGATGCTGCTTCTGTTGTTGTCAATACGGGAGTTAAAATAAATGACTTTGTAAATCAATTAGATAAAAATATGAAAAATATTAGTTCTGAAGAAGTATTAGTAGGTAATCTTTCAGATTTAATTATTTCTAATTGGAGTATTATTAAAAAAAGTATAAATGATTCTAGAGGTAAATTTATTTTATTATCACCGCATTTACAAAATGTAAAAAATAATTATAAACAAACTGATAATAAAGTTTCAAAATTGATTTGATTTTGAAATTTTATATAATATTTTGAAAGGAGGAGTTGTATGTCTGGATTACATGTAGATCCTGAAAGTATGAATAGTCAAGGATTGAATACTGTTGATAATGCAGAATCTTTTGCTAATGAAATAACTAATTTATCAACTAATGTAGAATCTTTAATGTCAATTTGGAAAGGAGTTTCTGCAAATTCATTTAAAGAAGCTACGGATAGTCAAGTTGTTAATTTGAATTCTTTTAGAGAATTGTTAACTGTTTTAGGAGAAAAAATATCTGAAGGTGCACATACTTTTGATGATACTGAACAACAAAATGCGAGTGCAGCAAAAAATTTATTTTAGAAGGAGGTTAAGAAAAAATGAATGAATTTGAAGAAAAAGATTATGAAGCTGCAAGAGGTTATGCCGATGCTATAAAAAATAATGCTGATAATATAATGCAAATTTTTGACAATATCGATTCATCTATGAAATCTTTATATGGGGAATCATGGCAGAGTAGTGGTGCAGATGTTTCCAATGGTAGATATCAAGAAATTAGAAGTAGTTATGATAGTTTTTATCAAGCTGTTGTTAATATGAAAAACCATATTTATACTGTTACTGCTAGAAATGAAGAAACTGATGCTGCAGCAGCTCAATCAATATCAAATGTATAAGTTAAAGATTACTTGGAGGTAATCTTTTTTTGTTAATAAAATTTGGTGACAAATTAGTAAAAAATTGTTAAAATGATTATAGTAGGGTTGTGATATTGTGAGGATGATACTATCAGATGGAAATCATTTAACTTGGAAACAAATTTTTGATAATAAATCATCAAATTTTTGGTTACATGATTATCATGAAGATGAAATTGTTAATGTAAAATTAAATGAACAAAATTATGTTATTTATTCAAATAAAAAATATAAAATAATTAAAGATTTTGAAGATAAGAATAATGTTATA
The DNA here is from genome assembly GCA_900548725.1 of uncultured Mycoplasmatota bacterium. Classification (GTDB taxonomy): domain Bacteria; phylum Bacillota_I; class Bacilli_A; order RF39; family UBA660; genus UMGS1124. The sequence goes on along the minus strand of URLV01000004.1, from coordinate 48,120 downwards.
GAAAGTCAAATTTTAGAAATAAATTGTATTTATTATATTTTGAATATTGAAACCAATCAAGTTTATACTTTATATTATTTAAATGATTTTGATGATGATTATAAAAAATTTACGTTTAATTCATCTAATTCTAAAATTGTTTTAGCTGGAAAATATTTTGTTGATGCAGATATTATTATTGAAAGTGAAAAATTTGAGTACTCTAAAATTGAATTTATTTTGGGAGATAATTTTTTTAAAATTAATTTGAAAGATGTAAAAGAAGCTATATACGTATGTGAAAATAAATATAATAACGAAAAAGTCAAGTATGGTAGCAATATCTTTTTTGATGGAGTTTTTATTAATATACTAAAAAATATCATTGTTATATCTCACGATAATAATAAATTTATTTATAAAAAAAATAGTTTAGTTTTGATAGATAAAGTTATTAATGATTATACAAAATATTTAATACAGGGAAATATTAATGAAAACAAATCATTGCTAAAATTTAAAAGAGTTCCTAAAATTCAGAGAAAAATAGAAACAAAAGTTTTTAAAATTGATGGACCAGGAAATCAAGAATTAAAAGAAGATGTGCCATTAATTATTAATATGCTTCCTATGATGTTGATGTCAATGACTTCTATGATAACAATAATAAATATTATTAATAATATTACTATGAAAGAAAAAACTTTAGAAGACAGTTTGGGAAGTTTAATTGTAGCAAGTTGTATGTTAATTGCTATGATATTATATCCGATTTTATCAAACGTTTATCGCAAAAAAAGAGAAAGTAAAAGAGAAATAAAAAGAATATCAGAATATAAAGATTATATTTATGAGAAAAAGAGATTAATAATAAATGAAATGAATTTTCAAAAGAACGAAATTTGTAATACTTATTATAATACTTTAGAGTCTAAAGAAATAATTGAAACTATAAATAGTAAATTATGGGAACGAAAAAAAGATAGTAATAATTTTTTGACTATCTCATTAGGTATTGGAAGAATAAAACCTAATATAAAAATTGAAATACCGGAAGAGCATTTTACTATAGATAGAGATAAATTACGAATACAATTGACAAAACTTCAAGAAGAAACAAATTATATAAATGAAGTTCCTATTGTTTTTGATTTTCAACAAAATAATGTTGTTTCTTTTATAGGTAATTCAAATTATTTATATAAATATATATCAAGTTTTTTAATTAGGTTGTTTGCTAGTTGTAGTTATGATGATTTAAAAATTATTGTATTGACTGATAAAAACAATATTAATTATTGGAAAACTTATATAGATTTACCTTACATTTGGAATGATGAGATGAATTTAAGATTTTTTGGTTATGATTCTTTATCATATAATTTAATAATTAATTATATTGATGAAAAATATAATGAGAGATTAAATTTAATTGAAAATAATGAAAAGGATAATATATTTTTTGAAAATTATGTAATATTTGTGGATGATGAAACAAAAATAAAAAATATTTCTGTATTAAATAATATTATAAAAAATGATTTAAATTTAGGTTTTACAATTATTTTTAATAGTAATAAAATGGATTCTTTACCGAGTGATTGTAAAAATTTTATATTTTTAGATAAAGATGGTGGTAAATTAATAATTAATGAAAATATGGATTATGTAGAAAATAATTTTATTCCAGATATTATTGATGATGATTTTAGTTTGTGTTATAAAAATTTGTCAAATATTAGTTTAGATTTTTTTGAGAAAAAATTTGTGTTACCAACAAAATACGATTTTTTAGAGATGTATAATGTTGGAAATATTGATTCATTAAATATAAAGTCTAGGTGGAATAACAGTTCAATTATTAATTCTTTGTCAGTGCCTATTGGGATAGATGATAATGGAGATTTAGTTCTACTTAATGTTCATGAAAATGCTCACGGTCCTCATGGCTTAATAGCTGGAATGACAGGAAGTGGGAAATCAGAATTATTAATTACTTACATTTTGTCTTTAGCAGTAAATTACAGTCCTGAAGAAGTTCAATTTATATTGATAGATTATAAAGGTGGAGGGCTTGCTAATACTTTTTATAATTCTAATATAGGGATGATTTTACCACACGTTGTTGGAGTTATTACTAATATAAATGAAAATGAAATAAATAGGAGTTTAATATCTTTAAAAAGTGAAATTAAGAGAAGACAAAAATTATTTGCTACTGCTAGTATAAAATATAATGAAGGTAATATGGATATATATAAATACGAAAATTTATATTTTATGCATAATGATATTGAAAGATTAAGTCATTTATTTATAATCAGTGATGAATTTGCTGAGTTAAAAGAACAAAATCCAGAATTTATAGAAGAATTAATTTCTATTGCTAGAATTGGACGTAGTTTAGGTATACATTTGATATTATCAACTCAAAAACCAAGTGGTGTTGTTGATAATCAAATTTGGTCGAACTCAAGATTCAAAATATGTTTGAAAGTGCAAGATAAGTCTGATTCAAGTGAAATGATACGTGTATCTGATGCTGCGTTGTTAAAAGAACCTGGAAGATTTTATTTGCAAGTAGGTTTTAATGAATTATTTGTTAAAGGTCAAAGTGCTTATGCAGGTTCGGAATATTACGAAAAAGATGATGTAGATATTAAAAGTGAAACATTAGAATTTTTAGATTTTAATGGAAAAAATATATATACTATTAGTTCAAAGGAAAATGTAAATATTAATAATCAAGGAAAAGTAGTTAGTAATATTGTAAAAAAAATTATAAACTTGTCTAAAGAATTAAACATTAATATTAAAGGATTATGGAGAGAATTAATTCCTGATAAAATTTATTATGATGATTTGTTAAAAAAATATAATTTTGAAAAAAATTCTAATATTACTGTAGTATTTGGTGAGTATGATGCTCCCGAAATGCAACAGAAAGGTTTAGCTACTGTTGATTTGTTAGGAAAGGGTAATTTAGTAATATATGGAATAATTGATTCTGGTAAAGAAATGCTATTACAAGTTATGATTTATTCACTTATTGATAAGTATGATACATCAGAAGTTAATATTTATATTATGGATTTTGGAAGTGAATCCTTAATTAACTTCAATAAAACACCACATGTTGGGGATGTAATATTTATAGATAATAAAGAGAAAATATTTAATACTTTTAAGTATTTAAATTCTTTGATAGAACAAAGAAAAAAAATTTTGATTGATTTTAATGGAGATTTAATAACATATAATAAAAAAAATGTTGATAAAAAAATACCTTGTGTGATTTTATTTATTAATGTTATAGAAATATTATTTGAAAATTATGATTCATTAAATGATGAATTTCTTAAGTTGTCTAGAGAATGTAATAAATATGGTATAACAATAATTATAACTACAAATTCAATAAATAGTGTTAGAACGAAAATTTTACAAAATTTTAAACAAACATTAACTTTAGAATTAAAAGATAAATACGATTATTCAAATATTTATGGAAGTAGAGTATTGAATATTCCAAGTAAAATTAAAGGCAGAGGTTTACTTAAACTAGAAAATATTTACGAATTTCAGACAGCATATATTTCTAATGAAATGTCAAATATAGATATGATTGAAAATAGATCTAATGAGTTAATTTCAATTTATAACAAAGTTAGAGCAATACCTGTTTTACCGACAATAGTTACTTATGATATTATAAAAAAATATTTAAATGATCCTTTGAATATTCCTATCGGAGTAAATGTAGATAATTTAAATATAATTAAATATGGTTTTATGTCTAAACGTGGAGTTTTAGTTTCTGGATTAGATATCGATATTTTGATTAATTTTTATAATAGTTTATTAAAAAACATATTATCTTTTAATAATAATAAAGTTTATTTGTTTAATTCGTATAAAAAATATAATAATATAATGGGTATACCAAATGTTATAAATAATAATTATGTTGAATATTTAAACCAATTGAAAAATTTTGCTATGAAATTGGATAATAAAAATGAAATTAATTATTTTATATGTTTCTTAGGAATATATGATATTTATAGTAGTTTTGATATACTGTTGAAAAAAGAATTTAATAATATATTAAAATTATTAAATGAAAAGGATAATGTATCAACTATTTTTATAGAAGCATCAAACGTATTGAAAAAGTTAGAATTTGAAGAATTCTATAAAACCAATATTAATAATAATAGGGGAATTTGGATAGGAAATGGTGTTAGTGAACAAATGATTTTAAAAAGTGGAAGAATGCTTAGAGAGTATAGAGATACTATTACTGATAAATTTGGATTTGTGTTTGAAAATGGTATAATTACTAAAATTAAATTATTAGATTATTTTAATGGTGATGAAAATGAAGAGTAAATATAATGTACAATTGGTGGTACCTATGTTATATGAAACATATGATATTTTGATACCGATTAATAAAACAATTGGCGAAATAGTGTATTTGTTATCAAAAGCTTTAAAAGATTTATCTCAGGGATCTTTTAATGATAATTCTACTTTGAACTTATATAATGCCAATGAAGCAATATGTTATAATTTAGATGATTTTGTATATAATACAAATATTGTAAATGGTAGTACACTTGTATTGTGCTAATTATAAAAAACAAATTGAAGAATTGAATTGATTTTTCTTTAATTTGTTTTTTTCATGTGTTATAATTTATTTAAGATAAAGGTGGTATTAATGCAGAAAAATATTAAATATATCATAGTTATATTTGTATTTATGTTTGTTTTTAGTAATGTAGTTAATGCTGAATGTAATTATCAAGAAAGAAAAAATTTATTAGAAAAGTCTAAAGATATAGAAGTATATTTTGAACCTGATTTAAATAATAAATATTTTGTATTTAATTTATATAATTTAGATGATGAATTATACGTTAATATATATAATAGTAAAACTGAAGAAAATAAAGAAGTACATAGTTATGACATGGTAGATAATCATTACAGTTTTATTGATAATAATATTGATGATATTATAACTTATAGAGTTACTATTTATGTTAGTAATAGTTCTTGTTATGGTAATAAATTAACTACTAAAACTATTACTAAGAAAATAATAAATAGATATTACTATATGGATATATGTAATGGAATAAAAGATTATCAATATTGTAAACCTTTGCTTAATAATAAATTTAGTCTAAATGATGATAAAATTAAAGAAAATATTAATAAATATAAAGAAAGTTTAAATGTTAAAGAAGATACTAAAGTAATAAATAAGTTTGGTATAGATGATTTAATTAAAATATTAAAAGAATATTGGTACATTGTACTAATTGTTATTTGTGTTTCTATTGGTTTTGTAGCTATTATTAAAATCAATAAAAAAAGAGGTGATTTGGTTTGATTAAGTTAAAAAATAAGATTATAGTATTTATTGTTTTTTTAGTTCTTATTTTAGGAAGTATTGTGCTTATTAATAATAAAGATATTAAAGTTAGTAATGTTAGTAGTAGTGGAAAAAAATACGAAGTTTCTTATAGTCAAGGTGTAAGAAATGATGAATATGAATGTGATAAGTGGTATGCTGAATATGATAATAAAGTTTTTAATTATAATGAAGTTGAAGAAGGTTATCCACTATATATATATAATCATTGTGCTGTAGGATTAAATTTTTATTTGAGTAAAGCAGATAATGATTTAAAAAAAACGGCTTGTGATGTTCAAAAAAGTTTTGTTAAAAAGAATTATTATTTTAATGAAGAAAAGATTAATTATTATAATACATATTGTTATGATTCTGGAATTAATAGTGAAAGACTAAGTGTTTCTTATGAAGGAAAAAGTTGTTCTGAAATGAAAGAAGATATTGTAAATAAATTTCAAGAAAATTATAATTTATATGAAAATGTGTATAAAAATAATTGTATTTCTTCAACTGGTGATATTGATAAAAGCAAAATAAAGAATTATTATAGTGAACCTGTTAATTGTGAGAGTTTAAAATTAGTAAAAGGTGGTAATTTATATACGGGAATATTAAAACCAAATTCAAGCGTTTACGGTTCTAAAAATACTTGCGGATATACTTTATTCTATGTTGATGGATATGCAACTGGATTAGATGATTATTTAAGTAAAGTTTCTGATGGTTTGAAAAATGAAGCTTGTACTTATGCTAAAAGCTTAATAGAAAATGGCGATAATACTTTTAAAGATATCTATACATCTATGTGTGGTAGTTTGCCTATTATTGAAACTAAATATATTACATTTGATGGAACTAGTGGATATGGAATGGATTGTCCTGGGCATGCTATTAGTAATGGTGTTTGTAGGTATAGTTTTAAATATGATTCTGATAATAATCAAGTTGAAAATAAGACTATTTCTTTACCAGATGTTACTACTACTTTAGATGGTAATGGTTTATATGAAATAGGAACTGGTAGGAAGTTTAGCTATTGGAGTAAAAATAATAATTGTAGTACAAAAGATATTATGAGAGGAACTACTAGTTTAAATATTAACAATTTAAATTATGAAGGTACTTATTATGCTTGTTATAGTGATGATTTTTCAAATATCGTTGAAAATATGACTAATATATATAAAACTTGTGATGTTGCAAATGATTATCAATCAACATTAACTAGTACAATTAAAAATACTGATGATTATAGTACTAATTCATTGGAAAATAATCAATCTATAACTAAATCTAATAAAACATATACAATTAATAAATATTGTCCTATGAAATGTACTGAAACATTTGAATATACGTATCCATCTATATTTGAAACTGTTAAATCTGGTACTTATTTTGAATTGATATATACACCACAAGTAAAGTCTACTTATAAATGTACTCAAACATTTAATTATGATTTGTGGAAAACTTCTTATAATATTGCAATTGATAATGAAAAAAAGGCCTATGTTGACTATCAAAATGCTGAAGGAATAAATGTTATAAATTCTCCTAGTGATTATGGAAGTGAAGATAGTAGTTGTGGTGTAAAAAGAAGTTGGAGTTGTGGTACAAGGGAACATCCAAAAAAATGCTATGAATATTATAAAAGATATAATGTAAGTTTTACTCCTCAAGTTTATGATATTTCTTCAAAAACGTATGACAATGGTACAAGTGTAAGTGCTACATATTGTGAAAATGATAATATTAGTACTGCTAAAAGTAGTTTGTTTAATCAAATATATCAACAATTAGATACTACAAAAAAATTAAGTGAAATAAGTGCTGATACAGATGGTACTTATGTTGTAGAGAAAGGTAAAAGACAGAATCTACAGAATATGAATAAAACTTGCTTTAATACATTATCTACTAGTTCAGTTTCTACAGAAAAATTTTATAGTGTAAAACCTAATGTTTCTATAAAATATGATTTAGATACTACCATAGATAATGAAGTTAAACTAATTACTGATGATCCTTATTATAGCAATGATAATTTGGATAGAAAAGATGTTACTGAAGAATATAATATAAGTTATGGTAGTACTAATGAGAAATTTAATGCTTATACTTTTGGTGATAATCATATTACTACAAGAACCAAAAAAGTTAATTATGAATTTCATACTAATTTTGATTATTATACTAATTTTTATACAGGAAGTATTGTAGAGACTTACAATAATAAAAGTATTAAATTAGGAAATGTATTTCCGGTTAAGATTGCTAGTAGTGGAACAAGAAACATAAAATTCGTTATGGATACAAATAATTCAAATTTATCGGGTAATGTAAAAAATGTTTTAAAAAACGGAGATAATGCTACATATACATGTACATATAAAATTACTAATGATGCTGTAGTATTGGATAAAGAAACCAAAGATAAAACTGAAAATAATAAGAAATATAAGACTAAATTTTTTGTACGACCTATAGCAACTAATGATGTTGATCCTAATAACAGACTTGATAAAGGATTGTTAGGTGCTAATTGGTCAAGTACTAAGGGTCAAGCTTTAATGAAAATTATAGAAGATAAATCAAAAAATCAAAATACTTATAATCCAAATAATTTGGAATATTCGTTTACCTTAAATGCTAATACTTTGGATCAGATTAGAGAATATAATAAATTAAATAAATATGATAACGTTGATTGGTCAACTAATTGTAATGGTTTAGGTATGGAATGTGAAAGTATGTTCTTGAATGGATTATCTAATGGAAGTTTAGGAACTGGTTTGGATGTAAATGGAGTAAACGCTAAATTAACTGGTAGACAAAACAGAAAATATTATATTAATGGTCAGTGGATCATATTAAATAAATTAACTAGTTATACTGGAAATGAGTGTAGTAGTTTTAAAGAAAATGAATCTAATTATTATGATTGTTTATATAGAAAAGTTAATGAAGGAGTAACGCCATGAAAGAGTCGATGTGGGGATATTATTTAATTTTACTTGGAATAATGGTTAGTACTGTTATGATATTAATGTCTAATATGGTAACAACTAATCAACAAGATTATTATTTATTAAAAGAAGTAACTAATGGATCAATGCATGATTCTATAGATTGGAGTTACTATAAAAAATATGGTGAAGTAAGAATAAACACAGAAAAATTTGTTGAGGTATTTATTAGAAGATTTGCAGAAACTGTATCTAAGACTAATACATATAAGTTAGATTTTTATTCAGTTTATGAAAATCCACCTAGTGTAAGTATTAGAGTTACTACTAATACTGGAGATTTTAATATAGCGGGTGATGCTACTAATATAGATGTAGTAAATTCATATGATGCGATACTTGAATCTAATAATAATGTTTTTGCTGATGATAACGATTTTATATTTTATTCAGTACCTTATGGTGATTGTAGTGTTGAGGATCAATATAGAAAAGAAGACAATATTGGTTATTGTGCCGTAACTAATAAGGTACCTTTAAACTTTTCAGATAACTCTAAAGTTGTAAAAAAAATAAGAAAAAAGATAGAGGCGCAAGGTTTAAGTTTTGATAAAAATAAAATTAAAATATTGGATGTTAAATTTTTAAACACTATGAGTACTCAACAAGATCATGAAAACTATATTACTAATTTTAATGATACTTATGATTATACTGTTAATACTGGTTCTATTAATAAAATAAATGGTGTTAGTAATTATGGAGATTTTTTTGCTAAAGTAGAAAATGTAAGAATATCAGTTGTAGATGGTGATAATGGTAAAAAATATTTAGCATATGGATTAGATTATAGTTGCGATGGTGTTGAACGTTTTAATGAAAATCATGGAGTTAAACCTTTTAGAAAGAAAGCTAGCGTGTCTAATTATTTAAATACTCCTAGTGAATATTTAGATAGTTGTAGTGGGGATAATTGTGAAAAAACTCCTTACTATAATACATGTATGATAGGTATTAAGTATAAAATTGATTTTTATTACGATTATGACTAGAAAAGTTTATTAAAATATAGTATTATTATGGTATATAATATAGGAGGAATAAGATGGGAAATATAATGTTAAAATTAAAAAGATTTTTAGGAAACAAAAATACTGTAACTGTATTATGTGTTTTGGCTGGCGTTGCTGTACTTTTGGTAGGTTATAATTATAGAGTAAAACAAGCTGTTCAACCAGTTAATGTACCTTATGCACTAAAACGTATGGAACCAAAGAGTAAAGTTGAGGCTGAAAATGTTGGTACTATAAAAGTTAGTGGTGCATTTGTTGAACAAACACAAGATTTAGTTACTAGTAAACAATATATTATGTCAAAAGAATGGTATGTAAATTATGATACTGTTATACCTGAAGGTGGATTATTTTATAAATCTCAATTAGTAGAAAAAGATAAAATACCTGATACTGCTTTTGATGATATTGATGAAGGAGCTACTATATTTAGCTTAAGTGTTAATAGTCATAGTACTTATGGTAATTCAATTATGCCTGGTAATTTTATAGATTTATATTTAAAAGCTACTGATGATAATGGTAAAGTTATTTTTGGTAAGTTTATTGAAAGTATTAAAGTATTATCTGTAAGAGATTCGAGTGGTAATGATGTATTTGCCGATAGTCAAACACAGAGAAGTAGTGGTGAATTATTGTTTGCTGTTAAAGATAACTTATTTATGTTATTAAGTGAAGCAAGTTTTGTTGGTGGAATAGAAATAGTTCCAGTACCTAGAAATGCTCAATATAGAAATGAAGGAGATACTGAAAATGGTACTCAAGTTTCTAAACAAGAATTAGTTGATTTTATACTTGCAAAAGTATCTGAATTAAGTGATGAAATTGATGTTTCTACAACTATGAATGATTTAAATAATAACAATAATAGTGGAAACTAGGTGATAATATATGAATGATGCTGTGTTTTCTCAATTAGATTTTGGACCTTTAAAGGAATTTTTAGAGACTGATGATATTACAGATATTTCATATAGTAATGGTGGACAAGTATGGCTTAAATCATTGACTAAGGGAATATATCAAGTTGATAGACCCGAGATTAATAATGCAATGATGGAGAAGTTGGCATTTCAATGTTCTAATGTAATGGGGAAGACATTTAATATGGCTTCTCCATTCTTGGACGCTGAAAGTGCTGAGTTACGTATGAACTTTATACATGAATCTATTAGTACTAATGGTATTGCGTGTGTTATACGTAAAACTCCTGCTAAAATAAGACTTAATAAAGATAAATTAATTAATGAAAGATATACTACAGTTGAGATACATGATTTTTTAATTAAATGCGTTGAAGGTCATTGTAACATTATTGTAAGTGGAGAAACTGGTAGTGGTAAAACTGAATTGGTTAAATATTTAGCAAGCTATACTAAAGAAAATGAAAAAATTATTACTATAGAAGATACATTGGAATTACATTTAGACAAAATATTTCCTCATAGAGATATTGTTGCTGTTAAAACAAATAATATTGCTAGTTATAGTGATGTACTTGTTAGTTGTATGAGACAGAATCCTAAATGGATATTATTATCAGAAGTACGTAGTGCAGAGGCTGTTATGGCTGTACGTAATAGTATTTCATCTGGACATAATATTTTATCTACTATACATAGTGATAAAGCAAGTAGTATTCCTATGCGTATGTATAGTTTGATGGAAAGTAGTCAAGATATAGAACAATTCTTATCAAGTATTCATAGATATGTACAAATTGGTGTATATGTTAAGGGATATTTTAGTAAAGAATTAAATAGATTTCAAAGAGAAATATTTGAAGTTTGTGAATTTTATGTTAATGAAAAAAATCATGCTAAGAAAAATATAATTTATAAAAAATTTATGAATGGTAAATATCAAATACAAAATCCTACTAAATATTTAATTGATTATTTAAGTATACAAGGTGTTGTTTTGCCTGATGATACATTTAGATTAGGTAGTGTTAATAAGGGAGAAGAAGATTAGAAGGGTGGTTATAATTAATGTTAGAAAGTATTTTAATTATAGTCATAACTATATTTGTACTTATTACTAGATTTGGTAAAAATGATAGTGTAAGTGGAAGTTTTAAAAGTGGATATAAAAAATTAATGTCAAAAATAATTCCATATAATTATGATGATGTTAAAGAAAAAGCTAAAGAATTAGGACAAACTTTTGATGCTAAACAATATACTATAGAATTTGTATTATTTCTAGTAGGTGGTGGTGGTGTAGCATTCTTATATTTTAGAAGTTTGACTTGGGCTATTATTTATGGCTTAGTTGCTACTGCTTTTATTCCATATTTAACTGTTTTGAAATATAAAAGAGTTTATAGTGAATATTTATTTGAATGTATTCAAACTTATTGTACAAATGTAATAATGGAATTTAATACAACACAATCTTTTGTTAAGTCACTTGAAGGGGTTGTTGAAAGTGGAATACTTGAAGAACCTGTATTAAGCGATGTTAAACATATGATAGATATGTCATATAAAAATGGAACAATAGATGAAAGTATTAATTGGTTTAATAAAAAATATCCATATTATATGGTAAAGAATATGCATCAACTATTTTTACAAATTACTAATGAAGGTGCTAAAGATAGTGGTGAAAGTTTAGAAAATATGATGCTTGATATAGATGCTTTAGTAGAAGGTGTTTATAGAGATAAAATGGATAGAAAAACATTTTATACTAAATTTTTAACATTTGGTTTAGCTTTATATTTACTTGTTATGTTAATACAATTTTTATTAGGTGGTTCAAATTATTTAAATATGTTAAAAGAATGGTATGTTCAGATTATATTACATTTGATAATAATACTTAACTCTTTCTTCTTACTTAAGGGTATTAAGTTTTATAATGAAGATACGGGGGTTGAATAGATATGTTTATAGAAGCTGTTATTATTATTGTATTAATATTTATTGTGTTACAAGTTACTGGTAGTGTTAATTTGAATAAGTTTGTTAAAGATAATCAAGAATATTTTAAAACTTTAAAAGAAAGTGATTATGAGTTTTTACTTAAAGCTAGATATGGGGATGGTATAGACTCAGATAGATTATTTTCTGGAAGAATTAGAGATGGTGCTATAGTTATGGTACTTTGTATATTTTTATTTATTAATAATTTAGATTATACTAAAGTTATTATTTCTATAGTTGCTGGTTTTGGAATGTTTAAATTAAGTTATATAAAACTTAAGAATTATTATAAAGCTCATTTGCATGAGATAGATTCTATGCTTCCATATTATTTAAAAAGTTTAGAAATATTAATTCAACACTATACTGTTCCTGTTGCAATAGGTAAGAGTATCGAAGATGCTCCTAAAATATTTCAAGAAGGTTTAAAAGAATTGTTGCAAAAGATAAATGCGGGTGATTCAAGTATTACTCCTTATATGGATTTTGCTAAGGAATATCCTGTTAGAGATTCTATGAGAATGATGAGACTTTTATATAGATTGGGTCTTGGAAGTCAAGAAAGAAAGCAAGAACAATTACTTCAATTTTCTAGATCTATTTCTAGTTTACAACAAAAGGCAAGAGAAACTAGATATAAGAATAGACTAGAGAAGATGGAAAGCAAAACGATGGTAATGTTGGTTTGTACTGGTGTTGGAGTAATGTTACTGTTAATTATTTCAATAATGAATATGTTTTAATTAACATATTTTTTTATATGTGATTTTATTCGACGAAATACTTATATGTTTTAGTATTGTATATATAATCAGAACATTTATTGTTTATGTCTTGCCTTTTATATTTAAGTATGAAGGGAGTAATAATTATGAAGTTTTATTCATTTATTTTAGAAATATTGGATAGAATAATTATTATATTTTTTATTAAAATTATATATTCTTTTTTTAAGATTAACTATATCGGGGGTTTGGTAAATAAAAATGACATAGTACTATAAAGTACAAATGTCATAACCAACAAGGTAGGACATTTAATAAATAAATGTTCTACTTACATAAGATTTTAACATCATATATTATTGTTGTCAAATAAAAAAATATCTTTAATTTGATATCTTTTTATGCTACTTTTTTATTTCAGTTGATGTTCCTACCACTTTATAAGGATCCTCTTCAGTACCTGTACCTTTTACGTTTGAGTTTTCACTAATATTTATTACCATTCTTGCCATACCTGAACTGTTTGCACTTGAAGCCATAACTACTTTACTAATTTTATATACTTGAGTAGTATTTTCTGTACTTGCTGTTAATGTCCAATATAAATTAGGAAAATCTGCTAAATAATTATAGTTACTACAAGCTGTTGAAGTTGTATTAATACAGTTATTATCTAAACTTGCTGTTAAGTAATCATTTAATTGTAATAAACCGATATATTGATTATCTAAAGTCACACTACATTCTGAACTACCATCTTTAGAAGTGTCTTCCAAACTCCTTTTTCCTATACATAAAGATGTATTTTTTATGTAACCTTTTGCGTCATTTGAAATAATAGTACCTTCTTTATCATTATATATTTCATCTAAGCTATCTTTTATTCTACTAGAAATATCATTATGAATGTAGTCATTAATTCCATTTGAAGAACTTGTGTTACTATTATATCTATCATCCCAAATTATTGAATCTCTTCTTCCAGCTTCAATCAATCTAATTGAATTATCTGAATTGATTTTAATAATTCTCCATAATTTACCATCAAATATAATATAATTATCTACCTTATCTCCTCTAAAATAATAAGAACCATTAATATTATATAATCCATTCCCACTAGTTACAGTTTTTTCTAATAAAGTTTCTTTCAAATTAGATGTACTGAATTCTTTTTCATCTGATTTACATTCTATAGATGGAGAATACATATAATAATCATTATTATTTTCTATATACATTGTTCCTGTACAAGATATGTTTTTTTTGAATTCCTTTATAATTCCTTTGTCAATTAAAGACTGTAAAGATAAAGATAAAACTGTATTTTCCTTTGGTAACTCATCTTTATGATTTTTATAATAGTTTTTAGTATTTGTTGTAATATTAGATTCTATAATATCTAAAGAATCTTTTTTATTAGAACAAGATGATACTAAGAATAAAATTAAAAATAATAAAATAAAAGCTCCTAATACTATATAAATAATTTTTTTTAATTTTTCGTTCATATAATTTCAACTCCTAAAGAAATTGTATCAAATTTATTATAAAAAGTCTATCTTAGAATATATAAAAAAATATTTTTAAAACCTTTTAATTTATTATATAATATGATAAAATTTTCTTAGTAAGGTGATAGTATGGGAAAATGTGAATTTTTAAATAAATCTATTATTGCCCATAGGGGTATATATAATAATATAACTATATATGAAAATAGTTTAGATGCTATTATGTATGCTGTTAAAAATAACTTAAGTGTTAGTATAGATGTTAGGTGTACTAATGATGAAATTATAGTATTTAGTGATAAAGATGGTACTAGATTTTTAAAATTAAAAGATGATATTAATACATTAAGTAAAGAAGAATTAGATTATATTAGTAATTATAATATTCCTAAATTAGTTGATGTTTTAAATAGTGTAAATGGTAAAGTACCTATTTTGATAAATATATATTATGATGATAAAGTATTTAGAAATAAATTAATTAATATATTAGATAAATATAAAGGAATGTTTGTTATATTGAGTGATAGTTATGAAATTATTAAACATTATAAAAAAAAGAAATATAATGTTGGGTTAATAATAGATGATAGTAATCTTAGGTGTTTAAGTAAGAATTATGATGTAGATGTTTTGAATATAAAATATAATTTGTTAGATAAGAGAGAGGTTAATGTTTTAAAAGATAAATATTATGTTATAGCTAGTGTGATTGATAATAGAAAGGATGCAGAGTATTTTATTAAAATATATAATAATTTAATAATTGATAATGTAGAGGAGATATTTAAATGAAAAAAAGTAAAAAGGGATTTACTTTAATAGAAATAATTGTATGTTTGGTTATAATAAGTGTTATTACAACAATATCTATAGTAGCTTTAGTAAATAAAAAAGATAGTGAATATGATAAAAATGTGAAAAAAGTTGTAAATAGTGCTGATGTTTATTATAGTTCTAATGAAAACTTAAAACAAGATTTGATTAAAAATGGAGGGTATTTAGTTTTGTCGGTAGAACAATTACGTAATCTTGGATTGCTAGAGAATGAATTGTTAGTTGATGGAATAGACATATCAGAATTAAGTGATGGTGAAAGTGATTATAAGAAAATTTTATTGTCTAACAGAAATGAAGATAATGATGTGGTAACATTATATTATCCTTTAAATGGTTCTCCGTTGAATTATTCTACAACTAAATATATTTATGATAATGACTTAAAGGATAATCAAAAAAATATTGATTATTTGGAAAGAAATTTTTTTGATAAAGTATATTTTTATGATAATGATTTTAATCGTTTAAATATTGAGTGTGATAAAGGTGTTTTTACTTGTGGATACTTATATATAGATAATGGTAGCATTAAAGACAATGTTGATAATGTTAATATTGAAACTCTAAAAAATAAAATGTTATCTCAACAAATAAAATATCAGGATGAATCTTTAACTAAGAATTTATTTATATATACTGCTCCAATACTACGTGTATACGGTATAAGTGATAACACTGAAAAAGTAATTACTGATACTGATTTTGATAAATGGTATAAAAATGTGAGGATTGATATTGTTGGTGTTGCTGATGATGAGGCATATTTAAATGGAATAAAAGAATCAAACTTAAGTATATTTGAAGATTCAAACCCAACTAATAATATTAATAAAGATGAAAAAACTACTTCTTACTTTTTTAATGAAAGTGGTGAATATAAATATGATTATGTATTTGAAGCAAAATCTTTAGAAAATACATTGATTTCTAGTAATAGTTCAAACAATAAAACAATAAAAGTTGATAATGTTTTGCCTGTTATTGAAAAGATTAATTCTGATAATAGTGAAATTCAATATAAAATAACAGATGATAAATCAGGTCTTTCAAAAGTATATTGTTCTAAAAATTCAAGAGATGAAGGTGATATAACTAACACTGGCAATAATGGTATATATGAGTGTAAAGAAAAATATGTTATTGCATATGATAATGCTAAAAATAGAAAAATTTTTATAAATGAAGAAATTAAATCTATTGATGAAGATGACATAATAATAAAACCTATTGAGAACAGCTTCTCTAAATTTAGTGTAACTGTAAAGAACTATAGCAACTATAAAGATTGGTTGAATATATCTTTATCTTTAAAAGATTATAATTATTATAGTTATGAAGCTAGATTAAATAATTATTTTAATGCTATAATAAAAAAAGAAGAAAATAATACATTATTTTTTGAATTTGATTTAGTTGATGTTTTAAAGAAAATACTTTATGCGGGAAATAATGGATTAGATTTATATAAACATATGGAAGAGGACAATAAATATAATATGTTTACATTATATGTTGATTTTACTTATAATAATAATTTTTTAAAAAGATATGCAACTAATTATTCTTTTAATCTATCATCTGTTTCTGATTATTTTGATGGGGAAAGTAACTCATATCGAAGTGAGTCTCAACCTTATATCGTAACTAATAATTATTTTGTTTTTTCTAAAGCTGTTATTGGTTCTTATACTAAAAACAGATTCTTATATAAAGTGAGTATTAATAGTGATTCTTCTGTATCTACGAGTGAAATTGATAAGAAAATTGGGGATTATAATGAATATTGGTATGACACTTGTTTTGAACATACTAATAATGTTTTTAGTTATAATAAAGTTATTCTTGAAAGAACAATTTCCAAAAAAAATGGAACTAAGACTAAATATTATTTTTATAAATGTACAATAAATGATAAGAATTGTAATTATAAAACTTCTTCTGATTATTCTTCAAGTTGTGGAAATAATTCACAAACATTCGATGAATATAATTTTGATTCATATAAATTTGATATAAGTGATAATTTGTCTGATAAAATTTCTTTTTTAGTTGGTAATATAGGTTATATGGAGAAAAAGACTGGGTGTGGTAATTGCGGTAGATATAGTTTTTCTTTAGACAGTCAATTACTAAATGGAAAGCTGTTTATAACGAAAAGTAATAATATAAATTATGGCATATATTTTATAAAGTATAATAATCTTCGTACTGGTAATCAGCATTTATACTATGCGAGATTTGAACTTACTCCAACTGTTAATAAAGTTGCGATATGAAAGTGAGGTGTATTTAGATGATAAAAACTTTTACTGGGCCTATGTTTAGTGGTAAGACAACGGCACTTTTATCTACTTATTTTAAGATGTGGAATAAAAAGAATATTATGTGTTTTAAACCTAGAATTAATACTAGAGATGAAGGTATTAAATCTAAAGATATTAAAGATAATGTTGATGCTATATTAATTGATGATTTAAGTGATATATTAAATTATATAAAAAAAAATACTAGAACTATATTTATTGATGAAGGTAATTTTTTGAAAGGTGATGTTAGTGTTTTGACTGATTTAAGTATTGATAGGAATATTGATATTTATGTGTGTGGTTTAAATATGACTAGTGAACAAAAGCCTTTTGGAATAATGCCTAATATACTTAGTGTTAGTGATGAAATTGAAATATGTAAAGGCTATTGTACTGAGTGTAATAGACCAGCTAGTTATACATATTTTGAAGGCGATAAAAATAAAGATATAGTTGTTGGAGATAGTGGATACGTTACTTTATGTGAAGATTGTTTGAGAAAGAGGAGAAAGAGTAATGAGTAGAGGTAAACTAATAGTAATTGAAGGAACAGATTGTAGTGGAAAAGAAACACAAGCAAAATTATTATTAAATAGATTAAAAGATGATGGAGTTAAAATTGAAGAAAGAGCATTTCCTATGTATGATACTCCTACAGGAAAAATAATTGGTGGGGCACTTTTAGGTAAACCACATATTGGAGATAGTGTTTTTCCAAATGCAAGCAAGGTTGATCCAAAAGTTGCGGCTTTATATTACGCTGCTGATAGACTTTATAATATTGGTGAAATTAATAAAATGCTTGATGATGGTGTGAATGTTATATTAGATAGATATGTTGAAAGTAATATGGGACATCAAGCCGGTAAATTAAAAGATAAACAAGAAAAATTAGATATGATGAATTGGTTAGAAAGTCTTGAATATGATTTATTAAAATTACCTAGACCGGATTTGGTATTGTTTTTGTATATGCCATATCAATATACAATTGAACTTAGAAATAAACGAGGAGAAGTACCTGATGAAGTTGAGAAAGATGTAGATTATTTGCATAATGCAGAAGAAACTTATAGTATGATGGCTGAAAAATACAATTATGATATTGTACACTGTGTAAAAGATGAAAGAATAAGAACCATAGAAGAAATTAGTGATGATGTGTATAGTTTAGTTAAGAATAAGTTGAAATAGTTTTGACTTATTCTTTTTTATATAATATTATATTTTTGGTGGTTATATGAAATATGTTTTAGTAACAGGGGGAAGTCAAGGATTAGGTGCAAGTATTGTAAATATTTTTGCTAACAATCAATATAATGTTATTATTGGATATTTAAATAATAAAGATAAAGCTTCAGAATTATGCGATCATGTTAATAGTAAATATAATGTAAATTGCATTGCTAAGAAAATTGATATTACTTGTGAAGATGATGTAAAGCAAATGTTTAATGAGTATGATATAGATATTTTAATAAATAATGCTAGTTTATCTATGGACAATTATATTGAAAATAAAAGTTTTGATGAGTTTATGAAAGTTGTTGAAGTTAATTTAGGTGGTACTTATATGATGTGTAAGTATGCTGAGAATGTCAAAACAATCATTAATATTAGTAGTAAAGATGGTATAGATACTTATAATCCTATAAGTTTAGATTATTCAAGTAGTAAAGCAGGTATTATTAATTTATCTCGTAATTTAAGTTTATATTATAAAGATAAAAAAATTATTTGTGTTTGTCCTGGTTGGATTAATACAGAAAGTGTAATGAATATGAATCCTAATTATTTGAGTAATGAGATGAAGAGAATAGGTCAAAATGAACTTTCTGATAAAGATTATGTTACTAAAAAGATTTTTGCGTTAGCAACTGGGAATGTAGAAAGTGGAAGTGTTATAGAAATATGATAAGAGAAGATATAATTAAGTTAGTAAATGAATGTGAAAGTAAATTAAAAAATGAATTTGATAAAGTAGATAAAATTTGTGAAGAAAATACTTTTAAAGTAATGGATGCTTTTAGAAATAATAATGTTAGTGAAGTTCATTTTAATAGTACTACTGGATATGGATATGGTGATATTGGACGTGATGTTGTTGAAAAAGTATATAGTGATATATTTCATACTGAAGCTAGTTTAGTTAGAAATCAATTTATTAGTGCATCTCATGCTTTGTGTGTATGTTTATTTGGATTATTAAGACCAGGAGATGTTATGCTGTCTATTACTGGTACTCCTTATGATACTTTACATGAAGTAATAGGTATAAAAGAGAATCCTAGTAGTTTAATTAGTTTTGGTATTAAATATGAAGAGATTGATTTAGTTAATGATGATTTTGATTATGATAAGATAGAGAGTGCTTTAAAAAATAAAAAATATAAATTAATACATATTCAAAGAAGCAAAGGTTATAGTACTAGAAAAAGTTTAGTTATTGATAAAGTTAAGAAAGTTATAGAATTAATAAGAAGTATAGATAAAGATGTAATTATTATGGTTGATAATTGTTACTGTGAATTAGTTAGTGATTTAGAACCTAGTGATGTTGGTGCTGATGTAGTAGTTGGTTCTTTAATAAAAAATTTGGGTGCTGGAATTTGTAATAATGGTGCTTATATTGTTGGAAAGGAAAAATATATTCTATTATGTGCTGAAAGATTAACTTTGCCAGGAGAGGGAATTGATGTTGGACCTAGTTTAGGTGCTAATAAAGATTTTTTGAAAGGATTATTTTTTGCACCTAGTGTTGTTAGAAGTAGTTTAAAAGTATCAATATTAACTAGTATAGTATTAGAAAAATTAGGATATAATGTAGAACCTAAATATAATGAGGAAAGAGCAGATATAGTAGAGAATATAATATTTAATGATAAAGATAAATTAATAAAATATGTACAAGGAATACAAAGTGGCAGTGCAATAGATTCAAATGTCTTACCAATTCCAGTTAAAACTCCTGGTTATGATGATGAAGTTATAATGGCTAGTGGTGCATTTACACAAGGTTCAAGTATTGAAATGAGTTGTGATGGTCCTATTAGAAGTCCGTTTATTGCTTATCAACAAGGTGGATTAACTTATGAAACAGGAAAATATACATTAATATGTGCTATAGATTATTTATTAAATAAATAGTTTTCAGTCGAAAAAAATTAAAAAAAACAGAAAGTTTTTCGAGTGTAGACCGAAAAAATTTTTGACTTTGATAATTTTATTTAGGTGATTTTATGATTAAAAGAGAACTTAAATGAATTAAAAGAGAGGGGCGTTGATGCAAAACAAATCAAAAACATATGATTTATATTAATTTTGAAGATTATGATTTTGTTGATCTTACTTTGGACACAAAGAAATTTAATTTATAAATAAAAGAAAAAATAAAAACTGAGAGGCAAAAATGTTATGGCAACTTTAAAAAAAATTATGCTAGTGATGTAGGTTTATTACAATTAAAAAAACCTTATGGAACAAAAAGTTGGAGGAAGATTAGAAAATATTGTGTATAATGAATTAATTGCTAGAGGATATGATGTTTTTATTGGAAAAACTGATAGTAGAGAAATAGATTTTGTTGTTTAAGATTTTAAAGAAAAATTTTATATACAAGTTGCTAATATTTTGTCTGATGATCAAGTTGTTAAAAGAGAATTTGGTGTTTATAATAATGTAAATGATAATTATCCAAAATATGTTTTAACAATGGATAAAATAGATTATAGTAGAAATGGTATAATACATAAAAATATTATAGAACGTTTACTTGAAAATAATTGAATTTTATTATAATATATATTATATGGGTGAGAGGAATATAATTTATGAAAGAATCTAAATATTTTGAGGAAATAGTAAAAGAAATTAAGAATGTAAAGAAGTATAATTTAAAAGATTTAATGTTCGCTAAATATAATAAAAAATATAAAAAAGAATTTTTTACTTTTGAAAGTGGACATAATATAGTTACTACTGTTATGAATTATTATGGTATTTTAATTAAGGATGAAGATTCATATAAAGATATAATTAATAATATTGACGTTGAAGAAAGTGAAATAGAAGAAAAAAATACATTTGATGAAAATGTAGAATTGTCTTTAGATGAGATAAAAAGGGCTTTAGTAATATTAGAAAAAAAATTTGATTTATATGTTGATGAAAAAATTGTTGGAGGTAATTACGGTGAAGGTAGTTATAAAACAACAAGATTTAGAGCTACAGAAGGTATTGATAAAACAATAGAAGAAAATCGAATGAATGAATCGATAATGTTTAAAGCATTATATGATCTTGATAAAACAGCAGAAGAAAAAGAAATAAATGAATCAATTCAAGAACAAAATAAAAATGGTTTTTTTGGAAATTTTTTCAAACGTTAAGATAAAGTGCAAAAAAGCTTGCATAAACAATGATTTATGTGTATAATATCAAATGTAAAAGTTATTTCATGGATTCAATTTACTCCGAATTATATCTATGATATGACGGTTAATAGAAAAATGGAGGTTAATTTTATGGCAGTTACAAAAGAAAGAAAAGCTGAATTAGTTAAAAAGTTTGGTAAAGACGAAAAAGATACTGGTTCAAGTAAAGTTCAAATAGCTATATTAACAGATGAAATTAATGATTTAACTGAACATTTAAAAGTTCATAAACATGATTATCATTCTAAACGTGGATTATTAATGAAGGTTGGTAAGAGACGTAGTTTATTAGACTATTTAAAAAGAACTGATGTAGTTAGTTATAGAGAACTAATTAAAGAATTAAATATAAGAAAGTAGGCACATTATTTTTTGTGTCTTTTTATTTTTTGAAAATATTGATATTTGTAGGAGGTAAAGAATGGATAAAAATGTTTTTGAATTAGATTTTATGGGGAGAAAATTGGTTGTAGAAAATGGAGAACTTGCTAAACAAAGTAATGGTGCTGTATTAGTAAGATATGGAGATACAGTTGTTTTAACTGCTGCTGTAATGAGTAATAATGTTAGTACTGCAGATTTTTTTCCTTTAACAGTTGTATATAATGAAAAATTATATTCTGTTGGTAAGATACCTGGTGGATTTATTAAAAGAGAAGGTAGACCTAGTGAAAATGCTACATTAGCAGCACGTTTAATAGATAGACCTATTAGACCTATGTTTGATGAGAATTTTAGAAATGAAGTACAAGTTATTAATACTATTTTATCAGTAGATCCTGATAATAGTCCTGAGATGACTGCTTTATTTGGATCAAGTTTAGCACTAGGAATATCTAATATTCCTTTTGATGGACCAGTTGCAGGCGTTGTTGTTGGTAAAATTGGTAAGAAGTTTATTATTAATCCAACTAGTGAAGAATTAGAACAAACTGAACTTACATTAACCGTTGCTGGTACTGAAACAGATATTTGTATGATAGAAGCTGGATGTAAACAAGTTAGTGAAGAAGTTATGCTTGATGCTTTAGAATTCGGTCAAAAAGCAATTAAGAAATTATGTCAATTTCAAAAGAAAATTATTAAGAAAATTGGAGTTAAGAAAACTGAAGTAGAACTTGCTAGTATTGATCCAGAACTTGATAAGGCTGTAAGAGAATTTAGTACTAATGATATGTTAGAGGCTATACAAATAAAAGATAAGTTAGAAAAATATGCTAGAATAGATGAAGTTAAAGAAGAAGCAATTAATCATTTTAATGAAATTTTTGCTGATAGTGAAGAATTAGAAAGTATTTTAAAAACAGTTAAAAAGATTGTTGATATGATTGAAGGAGAAGAAGTTAGAAAGTTAATAACAGAAGATAAGATAAGACCTGATGGACGTAAGATGGATGAAATTAGACCACTTAGTGCTAGAATTGATTTACTTCCTCGTACTCATGGTTCTGCTTTATTTACAAGAGGGCAAACTCAAGCTTTATCGACAACTACTTTAGGTGCTATTGGAGAACACCAAATATTAGATGGGCTTGGAATTGAAGATACTAAGAGATTTATGCTTCATTATAACTTCCCTGCATTTAGTGTTGGTGAAACTGGTAGATATGGTAGTCCTGGAAGACGTGAAATTGGTCATGGTGCTTTAGGAGAAAGAGCATTATTACAAGTTATTCCTAGTGAAGAAGAATTCCCTTATACTATTCGTGTAGTTAGTGAAATTTTAGAAAGTAATGGAAGTTCTAGTCAAGCAAGTATATGTGCTGGATGTTTATCTTTAATGGCAGCAGGTGTTCCTATTAAAGCACCAGTTGCTGGTATTGCAATGGGACTTATTACTAAAGGTGATAAATATACAATACTTACAGATATTCAAGGGTTAGAAGACCATATGGGTGATATGGACTTTAAAGTTGCAGGAACTAGAGCTGGTATTTGTGCTTTACAAATGGATATTAAAATAAAAGGTGTAACACGTGAAATATTAAAAGAAGCATTAGCTCAGGCTAAAAAAGCTAGAATGGAAATTCTTGATTTGATGGAAACTGTAATTAGTGAACCTAGAAAAGAATTGAGTCCTTATGCTCCTAAGATTGCAACATTTAATATTGATCCTGAAAAGATTAAAGATGTTATTGGTCGTGGTGGAGAAATGATTACTAAGATTATACTTGATGCAAGTAATGTTAAAACCGTTAATGATAAAGATGCTGTTAAAGTTGACTTAGAAGATGATGGTAGAGTAATTATATATCATACTGATCAAAATGTAATTGATAAGACTGCAGAAATGATAAAAAATATTGTTAGAGAAGTAGAAGATGGTAAAACATATACTGGAAAAGTTGTTAAAGTTGAAGAATTTGGTTGTTTTGTAGAATTATGGCCAGGATGTGAAGGATTAGTACACGTTTCACAACTTGCTCATGAAAGAGTTGAAAAAACTAGTGATGTTGTTAAAATTGGAGATGAAATAATTGTTAAATCTTTAGGATATGATAATCGTGGAAGATTAAATTTAAGTCGTAAAGATGCTTTACCAAAACCTAAGAAAAAAGAAGATAAGGGTAAAGATAAAAAGAAAAAAGATGAATAGAGAAGTAAAAATTGGAGAAATTTATAAACACTTTAAAGGACATATAGTTCGAATAGTTTGTGTTGCTAAAAATACAGAAACTATGGAAGAAGAAGTAGTTTATTACCATATTAAAAATAAAGAATATTGGGTAAGACCTCTTAGTATGTTTAATTCATTAGTAGATAAAGATAAATATCCTGATGTTAAACAAGTTTATAGATTTCAAAAAATAGAGTCTGATAGCGAATAGTTATCAGACTTTTTAATATAATTTAGTATGAATAATTTTGTAATAAATATAATGAATAAATATGGTTATATAGGAATACTTTTTTTGATAACAATAGAAAATATATTTCCTCCTATACCTAGTGAAGTAATACTTACTTTAGGTGGTTTTATGACTAGTAAAGATGGAGTTAATATGTCTTTAGTTGGTGTTATAATGTATTCTACATTTGGAAGTATGATAGGGGCTATAATACTATATTACGTAGGTTATATCTTTAATAAAGATAGACTTTTAAAAATAGTTAGAAGTAAAGTAGGAAGAATACTTTGTTTAAAAGAAAGTGATATTGTTAAAAGTGATAGTAGTTTTAATAAAAATGGTGATTTAACAGTATTATATTGTCGTTTTATACCTATTGTTAGAAGTTTAATAAGTATACCTGCTGGTGTTAATAAAATGAAATTAAGTATATTTTTATTATATACATTTGTAGGTTCTTTAATATGGAATACGGTGTTGGTTAGTTTAGGTAAATTAGTTGGAGAAAATTATATGGTAGTTGCAGGAGTATTTAGTAAATACAGTAAAGTTATATTAATATTATTAATTTGTTTGATTGTGTATAAAATTATAAAGAAAATAAAAAAATAATATGTTATACTTTTAATGTGATATATTATGAAAGATGATAAAAAATATAAAATAATTATACTTATTGTTAGTTTATTAGCATTACTAATAAGGTGCTTATGGTTAAATGGTAAAAGTGGAGATTATTTAGGATTTTTACAACCATGGATAAATCAAATAATAAAATTAGGCGGTTTTAAATCTTTAAAATATAATATAGGAGATTATAATGTACCTTATGTAATAATATTAACTATAATATCTTACTTTAAAAATCATTTGTATTTAATAAAGTTTGTATCAATAATATTTGATTATATTTGTGCTATATATTCACATAAAATAGTTTATAAAATTACTAACAATAAAGTAAAATCATTAATTATATATAGTATAGTATTATTTTTACCAACAGTAATAATTAATGGTTCTATGTGGGGACAATGTGATAGTATATATACTTCATTTATTTTAATATCTATTTATTATTTATTAGACAAAAAATATATCAAATCATTTATATATTTAGGAGTTGCATTTAGTTTTAAATTACAAACAATGTTTGTTATTCCGTTATATATATTAATGTTATTTAGAGATAAAAATATAAAATGGTATTATTTTTTAATAATTCCTTTAATAAATATTATATTATGCTTACCTAGTATATTAATGGGAAGAAATATTATTGATGTGTTAACAATATATTTTAATCAAACTAATACATATAAAGATTTAGTACTTAATTATCCTAATATATATAATATTATTAGTACTAATGAAGTTTTTTCATATAAGTATATGGATATTATAAGTAAGATAGGAATGTTATTTACTTGTTTTATATATTTTATTATTTGGTTATATGTTATATTAAATAAAGTTAAATTTAATAAAGAAAAAATATTAAGTATACTTTTATGGAGTTTAATGATTGCTACTTATTTTTTGCCTAGAATGCATGAGAGATATATGTTTGTAGGTGATATAGTAAGTGTAATATGGTTTGTATGTTATGAAAAGAAATATTATATACCTATGTTAATAAATTTAATTAGTGTTATAACTTATTTTAGATTCTTATTTGAATTTGATTTTATAAGTTATAACTTAATAGCAATAATATATTTTGTTGTTATAATTTGTTTTACTAAATATATATTGGATATGTTAGTGAGTGATAAAGTTAAATAGTTATTGTGTAAAAATTTGGTAAAAAAATATAGAATAGTTTAAAATTACTTTAATTTAGTAAAAATATAGTATATAATTGATAATAGGTGATAGGGAAATGATATATTTAGATTATTCAGCAACGACACCAGTATTACCTGAAGTGTTAGATAGTTATAATAAAGTTACTAATGAATATTTTGGTAATCCTAATAGTTTACATAACTTGGGATTAAAATCTAGAGAGTTACTTAATAGTGCTACTAGACAAGTTAGTGAACTTTTAAATATAGATGTTAGTGAATTTAGTTTTACAAGTGGTGCTACTGAAAGTAATAATTTAGCAATTATAGGGGCTTGTTTAGCTAATAAAGATAAAGGAAACCATATAATAGTTTCTAAGTTAGAACATCCTAGTATATATAAAATTGTTGATTATTTAGTTAGTATTGGTTTTAAAGTTAGTTATGTTAATAATACAGTGGAAGGTGTTATTGATTTTGAAGATTTAAAAAGAAAAATGAATGAAGATACTATACTTATAAGTATATGTGCGGTTAATAGTGAGACTGGTATAAGACAACCTTTAAGGACTATAAAACAGGTTATTAATAAATATAATAAGAATATATTATTACATTCTGATATAACACAAGCACTTGGTAAAGTTAGTATTAATTTTAATGATTTTGATTTAGCAAGTGCTAGTGGACATAAGATATATGCACCTAAAGGAATAGGGCTATTTTATAAAAAAAAGAATGTAAAATGTCAGAAATTATTACATGGTACAGATGAATCATTTCATCCTGGTACTCCAGCACTCCCATTAATTGTTTCATTTAGTAAAGCTTTACGTATAAGTTTACATGAATTAGATAAAAAATTAGAAATAGTTGAAAAATGGAATGATAAATTAGTAAAAAAATTAAGTACATATCCTAATATAAAAATTAATAAAAGTAAGTATTCAATACCACATATATTAAATATAAGTTTAATGGATATAAAACCAGAAACATTTATACATGCTATGGAAAGACATGAAATATATATATCTAGTAATACAGCTTGTAGTAGTGGTAAGTTATCTACCAGTGTAATGGCTTTATATAATGATAGATTAAGAGCAGAAACTACTATTAGAATTAGTTTGTCTTGTATGACTAAGTTAGAAGAAATAACTGTATTTATTAATACTTTTAATGGAGTGTATGAGAAATTACATAGTTTAAGTGAATAAAAAAATATCTACTAAATTTAGTAGATTTTTATATGAATAAATTTTCATAATATTTAATATCATATTCACTTTGAACAATACATAAATCATTTTTTATTTTAAAAGTATGAAATATATTATTTGATTTTAATAAAAAGGGTAGAGATTTACCATTTTTAAAATTAATAATTATACTTTCTATGTTTTTTTCATTTTTAATTAAATTAAATGCATTTTCTTCTAATTGTTTATTTGTTAAATTATATTCTATTGTTTTATTTTTTAATTTTATCATAAAGAAGTTACTTACTAGAGAATTAGTATTATTTTCTTTGTAAGGGATTTCATCTCCGTTTGAATCAATATTAGATACATATAGTTTATCGAACATTTTATTATTGGCGATAATTGTCTTGTTGTTTTCTAAATTAATAATAATATTGTTTATTGATTCATTCGTCATATTATCACCTAAATTAATTATAGTACAAATTTTATATTTTTGTCTATTAAAAAAACACAATATTTTTAAATTATTGTATTTATGTCTTAGAGTGGAGTGTCTTCTTTCCAATCCATGAAGTTAAGAACTTTATTTTTTATGGTTTCATCTTCTATAGGTGCTGGTTGGTAATTATTCGTTTTAGTTGTATAAACATAACATGGTATAATTTCTGAGTTTTCATTTACTAATGTATTATTGTCGTCTATAGTTAAATTCATTTGATATATAATAGTTCTATTTTCTGGATTTCTATTACCTCCATAACAAAAGTTTCCTAACGAATATATTATTTCTTTTTCTTTATATATTTCTCTTGGTTGAATTACGTGAGGATGACTTCCAATTACTAGGTCGGCTCCGTTGTCTATTAATTTTCTAGTTGCATTAACTTTCCATTCTTCTGGATGATGAATTTTTTCCTGCCCACCGTGAAAGAATACTATTTGATAATCTGAATTTTGTTCTGCTTTTTTTATTAATTTTATAATTTCATTTGTTTGTGATTCTATCCATAAACCTTTACATATAACTGCTATTTTATAATTATTTTTTTCAAAATACATTATGTTATTATAATCTCCATATTGTATATTTGCATTAACTATAGTATTTATTGTATCTTGTTTTCCAATTGGACCATAGTCGTTAGTGTGGTTATTAGAAACTGAAAGTCCTTCTATGCTTGATGTAGTTAAAATTTTTATGTTATCTGTTTTTGATTTGTACCAATAGGCTGGTTCACTATTTTTATTAACTTCTTCTAGCTGCTGGTCTGTAAGTACATTTTCTAAATTTAATATTGTAAAATCATCTTCTTTAAAAATATTACTAACTTTACTTAGAAAATATGATGGTTCTTTATTATTTGCATATTCATTAAAACTTCCTGGTGTTGTTTGGTCTTTGTATGATGCTAACATTGTATCTCCTGCAAATGATAATTTTATATTAAATGTATTGTTTATAGTTTTATTATTGTCATTATCAATACTATTTTCATCAACTTTTTTTGTAGTTGTTTTTTCTTCATTAGTATTTTTTGTTTCGTTCTTTTCTTTTATAGTTGGTTGTGTAGTTTTTGATAAATTATTATTAAATTTTTTTTGTTCTGTTTTGTCAAAGTATAATTTTGATGAAAAAATAGAAGTTAAGAAAGTTACAATAATTAGAATTAAATAGATTACTTTTTTCTTGTTCATGCTAAATCATTATCCTTTTATATTTTTAATTATAGATTATCATTTTATTAGTGTCAATTATTATTAATTATCGTTAATTATGAGTTAATTATGTTTAAAAGTGCAGGTGGTATTTGTTTTTAAATGAATTTAGGGGTTCACAAATCATCAATTGTGTGCTATATTAATTAAGTAAATTTATTTGTGCGCTCATAGCTCAATTGGATAGAGCGTTAGACTACGGATCTAAAGGTTAGGGGTTCGACTCCCTTTGGGCGCACCATTTTTTGTTTTTTATTCATGAGAAAGTACTATTGTACTTTTCTTTTTACATATTTATTTGTGTTTATTACATAATATATAGTGTATTGTATTTAATTTTGTATTTTATAATTTATGCTTTATATATTAAAAATACTTGTATTTTAAATACAATATGATATAATTTAATTGTGATAAGTTTACTTGTCAAATTAAAAAGAGATACAATTTTAGTTTAGATGTATCTCCACATAGTGGTTTGCACCTAATTATATAGGTGCTTTTGTCTTTATTTTAATATGATTGCAAGGACTACAATGATGAAAAGAATTAATGAAAGTATTAATACAACTGCCATTAAGTATTCCATTTTTTAATGTAGAAAATAATTTATATGCTTTCATACCATCACCTCCTCATACATATAAATATGTATTGTGGAGGTACACCTATAATTGTATCTCTGATGTAATTATATAATATAAAAATTAATATTACAATAAATATCTATATAAAATAATAGAAAACATTTATTAAAAATAAAATTGTTTTTTTAGTATAAAATTGATTTAATGATGAACACTATATAATGGTGATTTATAGTGATAAACGGTTATAATATTAGAAAAATAAATGGAGAAGAAGTACTTTGTTTGTATTTGGATTTATCTAGTGAGTTTGCTAATTTAGATTCTAAAAAAAATAAAAATTTAAAGAAAGATATTAAAAAATATATTAAGAAAAATAAAATAAATTTTAAAGGTGTTAAAGTTGCTTTAATTATTGGTGGATTTCTTGTTGGTACTGTTATGTTAAATAATGTAAATCAATCTGATAATAATTTTAATAATAACAATGGTATTGTTGCTATTATGAATGAAGAACATGAAAATATAATTGATAGTAATACTTTACAAGAAGATGAAAATAAAGAAGAAGATGTTGTTGTTCAAGATAGTGATGTGAATGTAGAGAACAATGCTACTAATCAAATAAATAAAGAAGAAATAAAAAATAATAATGATAACGTTGTTAAAGAAAATAATAATAAAATAGAAGTAAAAAAAGAAGAAGATATTGTTAAAGAAGAAGTTATTGATAATAATATATATGTTAATGTTAGAAGAAATAATGGTAATATAGAAAAATATGAACTTGAAGAATATATAATTGGTGTAGTTGGTGCTGAAATGCCTGCATCATTTAATAAAGAAGCACTTAAGGCACAAAGTGTAGTTGCTAGAACTTATGCTTTAAAATCTATAAAAAATAATAAACAGTTAACTAGTGATAATAGTACACAAAATTTTAAAGATAATAATGAATTAAAAAAAATGTGGGGTAGTAGTTATAATACATATTATAATAAAATAAAAAGTGCTGTTTTAGAAACAAAAGGATTATATTTGTCATATAATAACGATTATGTTGATGCAGTATATCATTCTACTAGTAATGGAAATACTGAAGATGCAGTTTATGTTTGGGGAAATAGTGTACCTTACTTAAAAAGTGTTAGTAGTGAGTATGATAATACTAATAAAAATTATAATAGTATTATAACTTTAACTTATAATGAAATATCAAATAAATTAAAAAATAGTATTGATAGTAATACTAAATTTAATATAATAAGTAGAACTAGTGGTAATAGAGTAAAAGAAATAGAAATTAATGGAACAACATATAGTGGAGTAGAATTTAGAAAATTATTAAATTTAAGGTCAGCTGATTTTAGTATAGAAAATAATGGTGCTAATGTTGTTATAAGTACTAATGGATATGGACATGGTGTAGGTATGAGTCAATATGGTGCAAATGGAATGGCTAATAATGGAAGTAGTTACACTGATATATTATTACATTACTATACTGGTGTATCCATTAAAAATATCTATTAAATATAGTGTTTATTGTGTTAGATATTAAATCTGTTATGTGTGATACATATAAATCTATATTTGAATTAGTTAATAACATAGTTTTATTATTATTTATATATTCTAAAGATACTGGTATACCAATAGTTAATATTGGTTTTTTTAATAAATTATAATCTATTAATTTATTATTATTTAGTATACCACTACCTGGTTTAATACCTGTATTAGATATTTCTATAGTTTGATTAATGTAATTAATATTATTTGTTATAAAAGAATCTATTAAAATAACTAAATCTGGTTTAATTAAGTTTGATATACTTTTAATTACTTTATCAGTATTTATACCAGTAGAACCTAATATACCTGGTATGAATGCTGATACTTTAATATTATTTGTATTATCTATTCCTTTTATATTATAATTAACTTTTATTTTATTTATAGTAATAGGTCCTATACTATCTGCTGTATTATTAATATTACCTAGTCCTACTATAAGTACATGTTTAATATTAATATTTAATTTATTAATAAAATATAATATTTCTTTTAAAAATATATTATTTAAAGATTTATTATTAATATTATTAAATTTAATTGTATGATAAATATTTGTTTTATATATAGATTCTAATATTTCTATATTATTATATTTTTTTTTTAACTTATATTCTTTGTTAGTATCTATATACATATCTGTTCTTAAATTCATATATTTTCACCTAATATTATATTGATTAAATTATTAAATAAATATACAATATTAATAGAGGTTTTAAATATGGTAGTAATTGATAATATAAATAATTTAGATTTAAATAATACTATTAGTTGTGGACAAATATTTAGATATGAAAAGTTAGAAGATGATAGTTATATAGTTATATTAAAAGATAGGGTAGTTAAATTAAAATATATAGATAATAAATTATATATTGATTCTAATAATATGAATAATATAGAAAATGTTATTAGAGAATATTTAGATTTAGATAGAGATTATATTAGTATAATAGAAAATATTAAAGAATGTGATGATGTACTTGGTAAATATTTAGATAAGTCTATTGGATTAAAGATGATTAAACAAGATCCTATAGAATGTATTATTAGCTATATAATAAGTCAAAATAATAGCGTTAGAAATATAAAGAATAGTTTAGATTTAATAAGTTATAAGTTTGGAGATAAGGTTATGTTTTTGGATAAAGAATATTATTTATTTCCTAGTATAGATAAGTTAAGTAAAATAAGTTTAGATGAGTTTAGAGAATGTAAAGTAGGTTTTAGAGATAGATATTTAGTTGATATAATAAGTGATATTGTAGAGAATAGATTAAATGTTAATTATATATTTGAAATGAATAGTGAAGATAGTTTAAGATATTTGATGAGTTTTAGAGGAATAGGGATGAAAGTTGCTAGTTGTATACTTTTATTTGCTTATCAAAAATATGATGTTTATCCAATAGATACTTGGGTAAAAAAATATATGGATACTAATTATGGTATTAAAGATGAAAAAAAGATAAAAGAGTTTTGTAAAGAAAAATATGGTAAGTATAGTGGACTTGCTATTCAATATATGTTTAATGGTATGAGAAATATGTAAATTTTTTTACAATTTATTTAATTATGTAGTTGATTTTTATAAAAAACTATATTAGAATTTATTTATAAGGTATGGTAATACTCTTAAATGATAGAAAGGAAGATATATATTATGAAAAAATTAAATAAGAAAGGTTTTACATTAGTTGAATTACTTGCTGTTATTGTTATTTTGGCTTTATTGATGGTTGTTGCAACAAGTAGTATTGGAGGTGCTATGAGTAATGCAAAGAAAAATGCTCTTAAGACTGAAGCACAGAAAATGTTAACATCAGCTTATCAAGATATGAAATCTTCGTTTATGTTATCTAATAACATTGCAAATGTAAGTGGAGAGAAAAAAGATGCTGCTACTGCTGGAAATACTATTTTAAAATATTCTGACGGAACGAAATATGAAGCATATTTTGAAATCAATTCATCAAATCAAATAATAACATATTGTGTTCGTGATGCTGATAATAAACTTAGTTTATCTAAAACTGGATTAACAATTTCTGTTGATAATTCTGATACTTCTGCTACTCCAACGGTGCCTAATGATATTACAATAAAAAATACTGCAGCAACAATGTGTAATTATGATGCTACATCTAAAAAAATAACTAATTTATCTTAAAATGTAATAATAGCAAATTTATTTTAGAATAAAGAATATAAAAATATTATTAAATTTTTACTTGCATAATTCCCAAACCTGTAGTATAGTATTAAGTAGTTAAGTTAATTAACTGCTTTTTGTATCGAGAAGTAGCACAGCTTGGTAGTGCACTTGGTTTGGGACCAAGGGGTCGCAGGTTCGAATCCTGTCTTCTCGACCATTTGATATTTACAGCACTTAAATGTGTTGTTTTTTTATGGCCCCTTGTCCCAAATTAAAACAAATAAAATATATTGATTATAAATATTCTATTTGTTAAATGTTCTACTTCTCGATACAAAAGTTATAGTTTAAAATTAATTTTAATGTATGTTTTTCTATAAAATGTACAAAATAATATTAACTAGATAATGTTTTTGATAATATTATTTGGTTATAAGAGCGAAAATGCTTTTATCTTTACCTAATGTTTAACAAATGATTGTGCTCTTATGAGTGTATCGATTCACGTCGAATACAGTGAACGTTAGGTTGTATGGCTATCACAATGTGGTAGTCTATTTTTTGTTTTAATCTTTTTATTATAATAAATTAAAATTAATGAAATATAATATTTATGATAATAGTGTTTTGATATCGAGACACAACTTAATTTGATTTTTTAGAATGTTGTGTTATAATCTAGGTGATAGGAATTTCTATCATATAATATTTTTGGACAAAAAAAGAGTTACTTAATATTCGTCGTTAAGTACTTTCAGTCCAATTTGTTCTGTGGGTACCTAAATGAGTTTGGTACCTATTTTTTTAATCCTTGTTGAAAAGTATTTTAAGCAGTATTAATATCACTACTAAGATTACTAAGTAATCCATTTATTTTTTTCTTTCCATAGGACCACCTCCTTCCACAAATTGTTTAAAGAGGTTAAAAGTACCTAGCTTAAGTAACTCATTTGATATTATAATATATTTAGTATTTTATTACATGTTTGTAGAGGTGTTTTATGATAATTTATTTGATTATAATTAATTTTATTAGTTTTATTGTATATGGTGTAGATAAGTTTTTGTCTATTAAACATTATTATAGAATAAGTGAATTTATATTACTTAGTTTTGGCTTTGTAGGTGGTGTAGTTGGCTCTATATTTGGTATGATATGTTTTAGACATAAAACTAAGAAAGTTAAATTTAAGATATATTTATTTATGTATATGATTTTATGGCTATATATTTTGTTTAAATATTTTAATTAATTTGACATCTTGACAATGTATGTTATTAAGTATAAAATATTAAGTATAAGAAGGGTGATATTCTATGTATAATGAAAAGTTTTATTTAACTACACAAGATATATTAGATAAAGAATTTAAAATTGATGCTAGAGGTTATAGACCTCAAGAGGTAGATAAATTTCTAGATATGGTTATAAGAGATTATACAGAGTTTATGAATATTATTAAACATTTAGAAAAAGAAAATAGAATACTTACTAGTGATTATAATAAATTAAAATCAGAATATAGAAAGTTACGTGATAATATTGAATCTGCTGAAGAAGCAAGTGGTGGTACTAGTAGTAATTTAGACCTTCTTAGAAGATTAAGTAATCTTGAAAAAACAGTTTATGGAAAAGAACATTAAAATTTTAGGCAAACGCTGCATATTTATTAATGTGTAGAGGAAAGTCCATGCTCGCACTATCCTGAGATGGAAGTAGTGTTCGTGCTAGAGGAATAAATAACTCTAGGTAGTTTTACTAACGGCTTCGAAATAACCTTAAATGGTTAAATTAGATATAAAAGTGCCAAAGAGACGAGTATATTTGGAAACGAATATAGTGGAACGTGGTAAACCCCGCGAGCGAGAAACCCAAAATTTGGTAGGGGAATCTTTACGAAAGAACTTGAATGGAGTAAAGGACAGTTTACTGTAGATAAATGTTTGCCACCTAGAAATAGGTACAGAACATGGCTTATTAAATTTTAATTTTTTTATGTTAAGGAGGAAAAGAACTTGATTGAAGTTGGAGAATCTTTAAAGAATGCTAGAGAAACATCTGGGGTATCGTTAGAT
The DNA here is from genome assembly GCA_900548725.1 of uncultured Mycoplasmatota bacterium. Taxonomy (GTDB): domain Bacteria; phylum Bacillota_I; class Bacilli_A; order RF39; family UBA660; genus UMGS1124. Next base: position 11,967 of record URLV01000004.1, on the reverse strand, counting down.
GAAGTTAGTAAAGATTTAGATATTCCTGAAGTTTTATTAGAGCAAATTGAAGATGGAAATACAGGGGCTTTTAAAGATATATTTGAACTTAAAGATTATATTATGAAATATGCTAAATACATAGGATTAGATATTACAGAAATAGAAGATGCATTTAATACATATATGTTTGAGAAAACAAATAAAATACCTATGGATAAAATTGAAGAAGCAGTTAAAGAAAATATTATTGAAGAAGAAAAAGATAATAGAGTGGCTTCGCCTTATACTAAGGCAATACCAAAAATTAAAACTACTCCATATATAATTGCTTTAGTGGTTGCTATTGTAATTATGATAGTTGCGTTGTTTTGGAGTATTAATGAAATTGCTAATAAAAATACAACAGGTTTTATTAATTTAGATAGGAGTGTAATTTATGAATTTACCAAATAAGATTACAATGGTTAGAATAGTTTTAGCAGTTATAGTTTTAGGACTTTTAATGTTTCCTTATGGAAGTTTAGGAATTAATGTTCCAGTATATAAAATTGGTACTAATGTTACTATTGGTTTAAATTATATTATTGCTGGAGTATTATTTGTTATAGCTAGTGTTACTGATTTTTTAGACGGTAATATTGCTAGAAAGAATAATTTAGTTACTGATTTTGGTAAAGTTATGGATGCTATAGCAGATAAAGTTTTAGTTAATGGAGTTCTTATAATACTTGCTTATAATGGTAATATTCCTTTGATTATACCAGTTGTTATAATAACTAGAGATACTGTTGTAGATTCTATTAAGATGGTTGCTGGTAAGAAAGGTAATGTAGTTGCTGCTAGTATTGCTGGTAAGATTAAAACTATATGTATGATGGTTGGTTTATCATTAGTATTATTTTCAAATTTACCATTTGAATTAATGGGATTTAGATTAGATTATATTTTATTGATAGTTGCTACTATATTATCTATATATTCTGGTATACAATATTTTGTAGTAAATAAGAAGTATTTTTTAGAAGACAAATAGTTTGTTTTCTTTTTTTATACAAATTTTAAATTTTTGTAATACATTTGTTCGTAAAAAGTGTTGACAAATATTTTTTTAGTTGTTACAATTAGTATGTAAGGAGATAGATATTATGAAAACTATTAAAGACGTAGCAGATAAAGATAAGGCTTTAGAACAAGTTTTAGCTGATATTGAAAAACAATTTGGAAAGGGTTCTATTATGAAACTTGGTGGAAACGAACATATGGAAATTGCAACAACTTCTAGTGGTTCATTAGGATTGGATATTGCTTTAGGTGTTGGTGGATTTCCAAAGGGAAGAATAATAGAAATTTATGGACCTGAAAGTAGCGGTAAAACTACTATTGCATTACAAGCAGTTGCAGAAGTACAAAAGGCTGGGGGAAGAGCAGCATTTATTGATGCAGAACATGCACTTGACCCTGTTTATTCAAAACAATTAGGTGTTAATATAGATGAGTTATTACTTTCTCAACCTGATACTGGAGAACAGGCTTTAGAAATATGTGAAGCTTTGGTTAGAAGCGGTGCAGTTAGTGTTGTCGTAATAGATTCTGTAGCAGCACTTGTTCCACAGGCAGAAATTGAAGGAGAAATGGGAGATAGTCATGTAGGTTTACAAGCAAGACTTATGAGTCAAGCACTTAGAAAATTAAGTGGTACTATAAATAAAACTAATACTACTGCAATATTTATTAATCAATTAAGAGAAAAAGTAGGAGTTATGTTTGGTAATCCAGAAACTACTCCAGGAGGTAGAGCTTTAAAATTTTATTCTACTATAAGATTAGATATTAGACGTGGAGAACAAATTAAAATGGGAGATACTATAATTGGTAATAAAACTAATATTAAAGTTGTTAAAAATAAAGTTGCTCCTCCATTTAAAACTACAACTGTTGATATTATGTATGGTAAAGGTGTTTCTAAATCTGGTGAAATAATTGATATTGGTAGTAATATTGATGTTGTTGAAAAAAGTGGTGCTTGGTATTCATATAATGGAGAAAAAATTGGTCAAGGGCGTGAAAATGCTAAATTATATTTAGAAAATAATCCTAAAATTATGGATGAAATAGAACATAAAATTAGAGTACATTATGATTTAGAAAAAGATAAAGACACTAAAAAAAATGACAAAGCTTAATTTTTTGTCATTTTTTTGTTATAAAAACATTTGACACATTCTATATCAAATGCTATTATTTAAGTAGGTTGAGCGTTCAACCCCCTGATAGTTGGATGCTTACCCTGGTATTGGGGAGGCATCGGCCCTAACTGAGTTTCGGCTGATGTCTTTTTTATTTTAATTAGTTTTTATTTAAAAGGCGTAGTATTAAAATAATAATAATTCTATTCAATAATTTTTCTAAATTTTTGAACATATATTACCACCTACTTCCTACGCATTCAAAAAGAATCTCAGTTAGTAGGTTAACACCAACATGAACGTTCGATTAGTTATACTATATAATTTTTAAATATAAATAAAGCGATTCGACAAAACTTCTAAAAATATGTCATAAATTAATACTCAATTTTGTGGGACAATAATTATTTCTTGCAAAATGAGTATTTTAATTTTATAATAAATGTATAAGTAATTAAAAGTATAAAATTATTTATTAGATAGATGGAGGAAATTATGGGATTAACGACAGCTTCCATAATAACTCTTATAATTGGTTTATTTGCTGGAGGTGCTGGCGTTTACGTTGTAGTTGTAAAAACTGGTGCTGGGGCAGGTAAAAAAGCAGAAAAATTATTGGCTGATGCTAAAAAAGAAGCTGAAAAGCATAAAAGAGATACACTTTTAGAATTAAAAGAAGAAAGTTATAAATTAAAAAGTGAAACTGATAAAGAAATAAAAGAAAGAAAAAAAGAAATTCTTGCTAGTGAAGATAGATTGTTAAATAGAGAAAAATCTTTAGATAAAAGAGAAGAAATGTTACAAGATAGAGATAATAGACTAGTGGAAAAAGATAATAATTTAAATGCTTTAAGAAAACAAATCCAAGATAAAGAGTTAAAAATGGATGAACTTTTGAAACAAGAAATGGAAAAATTAGAAGATATAGCAAAATTTTCTAAAGAACAAGCACATAAACAAATATTTGAAAGAGTAGAAAATGATATGTCAAGAGAAATTGCTGAGTATATTAAAGAGAAAGAAGCAGAAGCTAAACTTGAAGTTGATAAAAAAGCAAAAAATTTACTTGTAAATAGTATGCAAAGATATTCAAATGATGTTACTAATTTACAAACAGTTACTACAATTAGTTTACCTAATGATGATATGAAAGGAAGACTAATTGGTAGAGAAGGAAGAAATATTAGAACTATAGAGGCTGTTACTGGAGTAGATTTAATTATTGATGATACACCAGAAGCTATAGTAGTATCTTCTTTTGACCCTTATAGAAGAGAGATTGCTAAAGTAACTATTGAAACTTTAATTAAAGATGGAAGAATACATCCTACTAGAATTGAAGAAATTTATGATAAAACTTGTAAAGATATTAATGCTAAAACTATGGAACTTGGTAATGATGCTATAGTAGAATTAGGATTAACTAAGTTTGATCCAGAGTTAGTAAATTTGATTGGTAAATTAAATTATAGAACAAGTTATGGACAAAATGCTTTACAACATTCTAAAGAAGTTGCTCATTTATCAGGTTTAATTGCAAGTGAATTAGGTGAAAATATAAACTTAGCTAAGAGAGCTGGATTGTTGCATGATATAGGAAAATCAATAGATTATGAAATAGAAGGTAGTCATGTAGACATTGGTGTTGATATTGCTAAAAAATATCATGAAGATAAAGTAGTTATTAATGCAATTGCATCACATCATGGAGATACAGAGCCAAAAAGTGTTATTGCAATAATTGCTCAAATTGCGGATACTTTATCTGCTGCTAGACCGGGTGCTAGAAGTGATTCTATGGAAAATTATATTAAGAGACTTGAACAATTAGAAAGTATTGGAAATAGTTTCCCGGGTGTAGAAAAAACTTATGCTATGCAAGCTGGTAGAGAAGTTAGAGTTATTGTTAAACCTGAAGAAATTGACGATTTAACAAGTCTTAAAGTTGCTAGAGATATAAAAGAAAAAATAGAAAACGAAATGCAATATCCTGGTATAATTAAGATAACTGTTATTAGAGAAACTAGAGCAGAAGAAATAGCAAAATAATTAATAAACTGATTTTATGTCAGTTTTTTTTGTGTACAACATAATTCGACAAATATTATGAAATGCTTATAGTATTATAACACTCATAAATTAATTATTTTTTTTAAGGGGGATAATGGTATGAGAAAATATTTAATGATTGTAGTTGTTTTTATAAGTAGTTTTATTTTCGTAAAGAATGTAAATGGGGAAGAGTTTAATGATTATATTTTAAAAAAATATGATAAAGTTCCAGATACTTATATTGCTGAGATAGGTAGTGATAAAAGAAGATATGATTATTTTTATGTTATTGCAAGAAATAGTGATAAGAAATATTTATATTGTATAGAACCTGGAAAATCAATAAATAGTAATATACTTTATAATGGTAGTTATGAATATAATTTTAATAATTTAACACAAGATGAATTAAATAAAATAAAATTATATAGTTATTACGGATATGGTTATCAAAATCATAATAGTTTAAATTGGTATGCTGCAACACAATACATGATATGGGAAGTAAAAGATTTTGGTTTAGATATTTACTATACGGATAGATTACAAGGAAATAGAATAGATAAATTTGTTGACGAAATGAATGAAATAAAAAACTTAGTAAATAATAGTTTAATTAAACCTAGTTTTAATAATAATTATAATATTAAGTTTGGTGAAGTTGTTACGTTACACGATAATAATAATATACTTAAATATTATGATGTTGTTGGTGATGACGTTATTAATGCTAGTAAAAATAATAATGATTTAATAATAAGTGGTAAGAAAAGTGGAAGTGGAAAAATAAAGCTTATTAGAAAATTTAATTATTATACAAACTATACAATTATATATAGTGCCAATGATAGTCAAACTTTAATAAGTTCTGGTAATTTAAATGACGTAGTTATAGAGATAAAAGTAAATGTAACTGGTGGAAAACTCATTATTAATAAGAGAGATAAAGAAACTAATACAATGACACCTCAAGGTGATGCTAGTTTAGGTAATGCAGTATATGATATATTAGATGAAAATAACAATTATGTAACTAGTTTAACAACTGATAAAGATGGATATGCTGAAACGAACAATGTATTATCTATAAATAAAATATATTTGTTAAAAGAAAGAATTCCTAGTAAAGGATATTTGTTAGATAATACAGTTTATAGATTTACAATAAATAAAGATTCTTTGGAAACTAGAATACATTCATATGAACAAGTTATTAAAAGTAGAGTTGATTTATATAAAGTATATAATGATTTGGTTACTGGTATAATGAAAAGTGAACCTGGAATAGCATTTCATATATATAATAAAAGAACTGGAGTTATGTTAAAACGTATGGTAACTGATAGTAATGGTTATGCAAGTATTAATTTGCCATATGGTACTTGGACTTTTAAACAAATGAATAGTAGTGGAAGTTATGAGAAAGTAAATGATTTTGATATAGTTGTTGATGGAAGTGAAGATGTAATTACTAAAATAATTTCTAATGCATTAATAAGTACCAAAATTAAAGTTGTTAAAATAGATAAAGATAGTGGAAAAATTATTAAGAAAGATGGCATAAAATTTAAAATAAAAAATTTAGATACTGGTCTTTATGAATGTCAAAATATTACTTATCCTAATAAAGAGAAAGTTTGTGTTTTTGAAACAAAAGATGGACAGTTTATAACTCCAAATAGTTTGCCATTAGGTAATTATCAAATAGAAGAAATAGACCAATATATACAAGGTTACTTATATAATAATAATCCTTATAAATTTAGTATAAATAAAGATAGTAATTTTGTTAAAGATAATGAATATGGTAATATTTTTGAAATTAAATTTTATAATAAACAAGTTAAAGGTAGAGTAAATATTATTAAATATGGGGAAAGTGTTGATATAAATAATGGTATTAAATATAAAAAAATATTATTAGATAATGTAGGATATAGTTTGTATGCTGATAGTGATATATATAGTAGTGATGGTACATTTATATATAAAAAGAATGAATTAATTAAAAAAAGTGTTCTTAAAAATGGTAAATATAGTTTAAACAATTTGTATTTAGGTAAATATTATTTGGTTGAAGATTATTCTGATGTTAATCATGTTAAAGATAATAAAAAATATTATTTTGAATTAAAGTATAAAGACCAATATACTAGTGAAGTAATAGAAAATATAGAACTATATAATTATATTAAAAAGGGTAGTTTAGAAATAAATAAATTAGATTATAATAATAAAATTAAGTTATATAATACTAAGGTAGAGTTTCATATAGAAGATGGTAAGAGTGATAAATTAATTGGTATATTTAGTACTGATATAAATGGTAAGATACTTATAGATAATATTCCTATATTATATGGTTATAAGTACTATATAAAAGAGATAGAGCCTAGTATGAATTATATTTTGAGTGATGAAAAAATATATTTTGAATTTGATAATAATAAAGTTATACTAAATTTGTATAATAAGAAAAAGAAAGGAAAGGTTGATGTTGTTGTTATAGATAGAGATACTTTATTACCAATAGATAATACGTTGATTAAAATAGTAGATGAATATGATAATATAATTTATAGAGGTTATACTGATAAAGATGGTAGAGTTTATATAGATAGTATAGATTATGGTGAATACAGAATAATTGAAGAAGAGGCTAAAGATGATTTTATTAAAGATGATAATATATATACTTTTAATATTAGTGATAATTGCATGTACTTTAGATTAAAAATATATAATTATAAAATAAAGAAAGATATAGTTATAGATGATAATTTTAATAAAGTAGATTTGGAAGAATATAATACAGTTTTAGTACCTAATACTAGTAAGAATATTTTTTATAGATTACTTAATATTAATTATTTAATTATAATTGTTATATTATTTAGTTTATATACAGAAGTTAAATATGATATAATAGAAAAGAAATGAGGGATATAATGGATTTAGTATATGTAGGTAAAATAGTCAATACTCATGGTATTAAAGGTGAGTTAAGAATACGTAGTGATTTTGAAAGAAAAGATTTAGTATTTAAAGTTGGTAATAAAATTATTATAGATAAAGAAGAACATATAATTAAGAGTTATAGATATCATAAGATATTTGATATGATTACTATAGATGATTATGATAATATAAATGATGTACTTAAGTTTGTTGGTAAAAATGTTTATGTTAGTAGAATATCACTTAATTTAAAAAAGAGTGAATATTTGTTAAGTGATTTAATTGGACTTAATGTTGTTTCTAATGATACAGTATATGGTATTGTTAGAGATTATAGTAATGATATTAATCCATTATTAAAAGTTGATTATGATAAAAATTATTATATTCCTATTAATTCTAATTATATTAAATCAGTTGATTTAGATAAAAAAGAAATTGTAGTTGATGATATAGAAGGACTGATTATATGAAAATAAGTATATTAACTTTGTTTCCTAATATGTTTGATGGATTTTTAAATGAATCAATTATAAAACGTGCTATAGATAAAAAGAAAGTTGAAGTAGAAGTAATTAATTTTAGAGATTATAGTACTAGCAACAACAATCAAGTTGATGATACACCTTATGGTGGTGGTGCTGGTATGGTACTTATGTGTCAACCTATATTTGATGCTATAGATAAAATAAAAACAGAAGATTCTTTAGTTGTTATGCTTACACCTGATGGTAATAAATATAATCAGAGTATGGCAAAAGAATTTAGCAAATGTAAACATTTAATTTTACTATGTGGACATTATGAAGGTTTTGATGAAAGAATAAAAACAATTGTAGATATGGAAGTTAGTATTGGAAATTTTGTATTAACTGGGGGAGAATTACCTGCAATGGTTATAAGTGATAGTATTATAAGACTTATTGAGGGTGTAATAAATAAAGAGAGCTTAATTAGTGAAAGCTTTGAAGATGATATGTTTGATTATCCTGTTTATACAAAACCTGCTAACTTTAGAGGAATTAAAGTTCCTGAAGTTCTCTTGAGTGGTAATCATGCAAAAATAGATGAATGGAGAAAAAATAAACGGATAGAAAAAACAAGTAAAATGAAGTAAGAGGGTTAAATTATGAAAGTAGTATTTAAAAAAAATAATAAATTTGTTGATTATAAAATTGATGATATAGAAGGTTATAAATTTAAACCTAGAAAAAAAATTAACAACCTAATTATTATTAATAGAGAAATGATAAATATGATACTACTAAAAAAAATAAAAAAAGATATAAATAAAGTAAGTATTACAGTAAAATTAATGCTAGATAGTAATGTTACTATAGTTGGAGACTGTAATATGATGATAAATGAAATAAATAGAATATTAAAAAATATTGAAAATAAATATAGAATATATTTAGATGAATTTGATTACTTTGAACTTATTAAAAGTTTATATGGTTTAAATATGGAATTGAATTTAAAAAAGAAATTAATAGAGAATAATATATAATTTCTTTTTTTCATATAATTTAATGGTGATTATATGGCTAAGAAATATATTAAAAGTTTTGTAACTAGAAGTTTAATATGTGTAATATTATTTTTGTTAATATCTATAGTATGTAATTTTAGTGATAAAAACTTATTGTGGTTTAAAAATAATATATATGATAATAATATAAATTTTACTTTTTTTAATAAAATATATAAAAAATATATTAATAAATATTTACCATTTGATTTATATGATGAAAAGATTGTTATGAGTGATAAATTTATTTATAGTGATAAAGAAAAATATTTAAATGGTGTTAAATTAAATGTAGGTAAAAATTATAATATGAAATCTTTATGTGGTGGTATAGTAGTTTATATAGGAGATAAAGAAGGATTAGGGAATACGGTTATAATACAAGGAACTGATGGAGTTGATTATTGGTATAGTAATTTAGATAACTTAAGTATTAAATTATATGATTATATAGAAAAAGATGTATTGATTGGAAATACTAAAGATGAATATGTTTATTTAAATTTCTTAAAAGATGGTAAATATTTAGATTATGAAAAATATATTTAAAATTAATATATTTACTTATATACTTTTAATATTATCTTTGTTATCTGGTTATGGTAGAGAAATGTTAATAATATATTTTATATTAATTATTCATGAGATAGGACATTATATATTTTTTAGATATTATAATATAGAAGTTAATAAAATAGTTATTTATCCTTATGGTGGTATGATAGATAATAATATGTTAATTAATACTAATTCTAAGAAAGTATTAATAATTAGTTTAGGTGGTATTTTTATACAAATTATATTATATTTTATTATTTTTTTATTATATAAGATAGGTTTTGTAGAAAGTAGTTTTTATAATATATTTTTTAAATATAATTTATATATTATATTATTTAATTTAATTCCGATATATCCTTTAGATGGTTTTAAAATATTAAATAGTTTGTTAGAGTTAGTATTATCTTTTAAATTAAGTTTGAAGTTTAGTATTATTTTTAATTTTATTTTTATTATGTTATTTTTTTTGTATTTATATGTTTTTAAAATTAATAATTATATTATTATTATATTTTTGTTATGTAGTTTAGTTAATTATATTAAGAGTATAAAATATATTGTTAATAAATTTTATTTAGAAAGAGTTATTTATGATATAAAGTATGATGGAATAGTTAGTATTAAGTGTGTTAATGGTATGTATAAAAATAAATATAATTATATAAATGGAGTTGGAGAAGAGTTTGTTATAAACTATATATGATTTAATGGAATAAAAGCTTAAAAATGTTTGACAATGGGTAATTTATTTGGTAATATACTTATGTTTGTAAGTGTTCTTATAAACCGCATTGAAAAGGTTTTAAAACATATTTGTTGCCTTAAGAGCGAGTCCTAAAAAATAATAGAAGGGAGTAAAAGAATATGAAAGCTATATTTGTTACAGGTGGTAAACAATATTATGTTTCTGAAGGAGACGTTATTTACGTTGAAAAATTAGAAGTTGAAGCAGGAAAAGATGTTGAATTTACTGATGTATTAATGGTTGGAGAAAAAGTTGGTACTCCAACAGTTAGTGGTGCTAAAGTTGTTTGTACTGCTGAAAAGAATGGTAAAGCTAAAAAGGTTGTTGTATTTAAATATCATCCAAAGAAAAAATATCGTAAGACTCAAGGTCATAGACAACCTTATACTAAATTAGTTGTTAAGAAAATAGTTGGTTAATAATGATTAAAGTAATAAAAAAAAATAAAATAATAGAAATTAGTGGACATGCAGGTTATGATGAATTTGGTAAAGATATTGTATGTGCTAGTGTAAGTAGTGTAATAATGACTACTGTTAATTCTATTATGAATATAGATAATTCATCAATCAGTTATATGGATGATGGAAATAAAATTATTATTGAAAAACTAAATGATAATGATATTGTTGATAAATTACTAAATACAATGATACTTATTTTAAAAGATTTAGAAGAACAATATAAAGAAAATATTAAAGTTGAGAGTGAGGAATGAAAATGTTATATTTAAGTTTAAACATTCAACGTTTTGCTCATGTTAAAGCACAAGGTTCAACACATAATGGCCGTGATAGTGAAGGTAGAAGATTAGGTGCTAAAGCTAGTGACGGACAAACTATAAATGCAGGTTCTATTATATATAGACAAAGAGGAACTAAGATTTATCCTGGTAAAAACGTTGGTATGGGTAAAGATCATACATTATTCGCATTAGTTCGTGGTGTTGTTAGATACGAAAGATGTGGAAGAGATAAGAAAAAAGTTAGTGTATACGAAGCTTAGTAGATATCATCTTATGATGATATTTTTTCTTGATAAAGAATATTTAATTTAGTAAAATAATTGTGAGGTGTTAGTATGCGTTATAATAAAGTGGTTAATGCAAATAAAATAGTTAATAGTAGTAGTTATTTAATAAAAAATCCTGAAATGTATAAAAATAAGTGGAGAAATGTATTTGGAAATAATAATCCTATATGTTTAGAACTTGGAATGGGTAGAGGTAGTTTTATAATTGGAATGGCTAAAAAATATCCTAATATAAATTTTATAGGACTTGAATTAGATGTTAACCAAACTGCTACTGCTGTAAAAAATACAAGTGGATTGAAACTTGATAATTTAAAAATGATATGTGCTGATGCAAATAATATAATAGATTACTTTGGAAAAGAAATAGATACAATATATTTGACTTTTTCAGAACCATGGCCTAAAAAACAAGATGAAAAGAAAAGATTTACATCAATTAATTATTTAAAATTATATGATAGAATATTTAAAAAGAATAAACATATTATTTTGAAAACTGACAATAAAATATTATTTCAATCTGGATTAGAAAGTTTGAGTAGTTACTGGTATACATTTGATGTAGTTAGCTTAGATTTACATAATGATGAAAGAAATATAAAAAATGTAATGACTGATTTTGAAATGCAATATTATAAAGAACATAGACAAATATATTATTTAGATGCATATTTTAAAAATTAATATAGATAATTGCTCAAATAAAAATTAAATTTACCATCAGTGTTTTTAGAGGGCATTTAGAATTTCATTCGAATTATTAAAATAAATTAATTAAAAGTGATTTACAAACATCACTTTTTTTGATAATATTTTATTAAGGTAGTAATACCAATTATAAATTTACAATTCATGAAAAAGATGAAAACAAGACTGTATAACTTCTCTCCCGACCTCGAAAATTTGTTCGGGGGGGG
>URLV01000003.1 GCA_900548725.1 uncultured Mycoplasmatota bacterium | reverse complement strand
CTCTTTTTAATTTACTGTTTTTTTATTGATGTCTCTAAATTAGGGTTCACATCATTATTCGTTGTTTTTTAATGTTGTTTAATGTATAATACTAACTAGAAGGGTGATTTTATATGAAAATATTAAGTGTAAATGCAGGTAGTAGTTCATTAAAGTTTACTTTATTTCTAATGCCTGAAGGAAAAGAATTAATAGGAGGATATTTTGAAAAAATAGGATTAGATGATAGTTTCTATTCTATAAAAATGAACGGAGAAAAAGCAAAAAAAATAAAGAGTGTTAAGAATCATGATGACGCCGTAAAAATATTAGTTGAAGAATTAATTGAAAACAAAGTTATTAAGTCTTTAGACGAACTTGATGGTATAGGACATAGATTAGTTCATGGTGGTGAAAAGTATACTGATTCTGTAATAATAAATGATGAAGTAATTGAAACAGTAACTGATTTAATACCATTAGCACCATTACATAATCCAGCAAATTTAACTGGTGTTAAAGCATTTATGGAAGCATTACCAAATACTCCAAATGTAGGTGTTTTTGATACAGCTTTTCATCAAACAATGAAAAAAGAACAATATTTATATAGTGTACCATATAGTTGGTATGAAAATTATAAAGTACGTAAATATGGTTTCCATGGAACAAGTCATAAATTTATAACAAAAACTATGAAAGAAAAACTTGGACGTGATAATATAAACATAATAATTTGTCACGTAGGTTCAGGCGGATCATTATGTGCTGTTAAAGATGGAAAAAGTTATGATACAACAATGGGATTTACACCAAATGCTGGTATAATGATGGGAACTCGTTCAGGAGATATTGATTATTCAGTTATTCCATACGTTATGAAAGAAGCAAATATGAGTTTAACAGAAGTAGATAATGCTTTAAATAAACAAAGCGGTTTATTAGGAATAAGTGGTATTGGTAGTGACCATAGAGACGTTGAAGCTGCAATGGAAGAAGGAAATGAATTAGCAATATTATCTAATGAAATGTATGTAAATAGAATTGTAAATTACATTGCTCTATATTATGTTGAATTAAATGGTAATGTAGATGCACTTGTATTTACTGCTGGATTAGGTGAAAATGCAATTGGTTTCAGAAAAGATGTAATAACTAAATTAGAATCATTAGGTATAAAACTAAATGAAAAAGTTAATAATTCTATAGCAGGATTTAAAGATATTCATGAAGGAATTATAAGTACTGATGATTCAAAAGTTCCAGTTTATGTTGTGCCAACAAATGAAGAATTAATGATTGCAACTGATACATATGAATTAATAAAATAAGGTGTAACATGAATAATATCATGAAGCAAATAATAAAAAAAATAAAAGAATATAATAATATAGTAATAGCAAGACACATAGGACCAGACCCAGATGCACTTGCCAGTGAAATTGCATTAAGAGATTCTTTAAAATTAACTTATCCAAAAAAAAATATATTTGCTGTAGGAAATAGTGTGTCTAAATTCAAATATTTTGGAGAATTAGATAGAATTGATGATAATAAATTAGAAAAACCATTACTAATTGTACTAGATGTACCAAATAAATCTAGAATAGATGCGATCAATTATGATAATTATGATTACGTAATTAGAATTGACCATCATCCCAACGTAGAGGACATAGCACATTTAGAATTAGTAAATGAGCATGCCAGCAGTACATGTGAATTGATAGCAGAATTAATTTACAATACTAAATTAAAAATAGATAACAAAATTGCTTCTAATTTATTTCTAGGTATAGTAGCAGATAGTGATAGATTTTTATTAAGTTATACAAGTCCAAAAACTTTTAAAGTTGTAACAAAATTAATAGAAGATTTTGAATTAGATATAATTAGTTTGTATAATAACCTTTATACAAGACCAATAAACGAAGTAAAATTTCAATCATATATTGCTCTTAATATGACAATTACAGAAAATAATTTTGGATATATAAAATTAGATAGAAAAATAATGGATGAATTCAACGTAGATTCTTCAGCAGCAAGCAATATGGTAAATAACTTTAATTTTATTAAAGAATTATATTGTTGGGCATTTTCTAGTTATGATGAAAAAAATGATATTCATAAAATAAACATAAGAAGTAGAGGACCAATAATAAATGATGTTGCTCAAAACTATAATGGTGGAGGGCATATATATGCGAGTGGTGCTAGAATTAAAACTGAAGAAGACGTAGATAAATTATTTAATGATTTAGATAAAAGAACAAAAGAATTTAAAGAACAAATACAATCATAGAAAGAAATTATTTTATATAGTTTCTTTTATTTTTATAAAAAACTATAAAAAACACTTAGACAATTATATACTTATATGATAAAATTAAATATGTATAAGAAGAAGTTAAAAAAGGCAGTGATAAAATGACAAAAATAATATCTTTAGTTAATCAAAAAGGAGGAGTTGGAAAAACTACATCAAGTATAAACTTATCAGCATCTTTAGGAAAATTAGGCAAAAAAACACTTTTAATAGATTTAGACCCACAAGGAAATGCAACAACAGGTTTAGGTATAAATAAAGGAGAAATTCCTTATAGTGTTTACGATGTATTAAGTGAAAAATGTGATATAAAAAAAGCAATAATAAAAACTAAATTTACAAATCTTTCGATATTACCAGCAACAATAAATTTAGCTGGAATTGATATAGAATTAGTAGAAAAAGCTTATCAAGATACCAATTTTAAAAAAAATAATCAATTAAAAAATGCATTAAATACAATTGAAGATAAATATGATTATATAATAATAGATTGTCCACCTTCTTTAGGGTTATTAACAACTAACGCATTAGTAAGTTCAAATTCAGTAATTATTCCAGTTCAGTGTGAATTCTTTGCGTTAGAAGGTATAACACAACTATTAAATACAATCATAATGACTCAAACAAGATTAAACCCAGGACTTAAAATTGAAGGTGTTTTATTAACACTACTAGATTCAAGAACTGTATTAGGATTAGAAGTAGTAGAAGAAGTAAGAAAATTCTTTAAAGAAAAAGTATTCAATACTATTATTCCAAGATTAATCAGATTAGTTGAAGCACCAAGTCACGGAGAACCAATTATTGAATACGACCCTTTAAGTAGAGCAGCTGAAGCATATTTAAATTTGGCTAAGGAGGTCATATTAAGAGATGGAGAGTAAAAGAAAAGCATTAGGAAAAGGATTAGAACAATTATTTAATAGTGAACCATTAAACATCGATACATTAAATAATTACGAAAAAGAAATAGTTAGTGATGCAAAAGATAGCGACATATTAGAAATACCTGTTGATGAAATAAGAAGTAACCCTCATCAACCAAGAGAATACTTTGATGAAGAATCACTAAGAGAATTATCGGAATCAATTAAAGAACATGGACTTATAGAACCTATTATTGTAAAAAAAAGTATTAAAGGATACGACTTAGTTGCAGGTGAAAGAAGAACTAAAGCAGCAAGACTTGCAGGCCTAACAAAGATTCCCGCAATAATAAGAGATTTCACAGACCAACAAATGATGGAAATTGCATTAATAGAAAATATACAAAGAGAAGATTTATCTCCAATAGAAGAAGCAACAGCATATAAAAATTATATTGATGCAACTGGATTAACACAAGAAGAAGTAGCAAATAAATTTGGAAAATCAAGAAGTTATATAACAAATCTATTAGGACTTTTATCGCTTCCTAAATACGTTCAAAAAGAAGTAATGAATGGTACTATAAGTATGTCACATGCAAGAGTACTAAGTAAAATAGATGATGTAGACATGATACTTAACTTAGCACAAAAAGTAATTGATGATGGAATAAGTGTAAGAGAACTTGAAACATTAAGCAAAGAAGAAAATGTTATAAAGAAAAATAAAATAGTTAGAGTATCAACTCTTAATCCAAGATTTAAAATATATGAATCAGTATTACGAGATGTAACAGGTACTAAAGTACAAATATCAAAAAATAAAATATCAATACCATTTGATACTGATAAAGATTTAGAAAGAATATTAGAAATATTAAACATAGATATAGAAGGTGAATAATATGCTAGACTTTTTACTCAATCCAAAAGTATATGGAACAGTAATAATTTTATTATCATCATACATTATATACAAAATACTATACGATATAGTAGATAAAATTGTTATAAAAGGTAAAGATGAATTAGAAATAAAAAAACGTACTACAATATTACATTTATTTAGAAATATAGCAAGATATTTAATATTAATTATAATGATTCTTCTTTTACTAAACTTATATGGAATAAATACAACAAGTCTTATTACCGGTCTAGGTATTGCTGGAGTAGTAGTTGGGTTAGGATTACAAGACGTATTAAAAGATGTTTTTAATGGAATAAGTATAATATTTGATAATTACTATGTAATAGGAGACATAGTTGAATACGAAGGATTTACAGGAACAGTAATAGAATTTGGATTAAAAAATACAAAAATAAAAAAATATACTGGTGAAGTATTAATAATATCAAATAGAAATATAGATAAAATAATTAATATTACTCAAGAAAAAGCATCAACATGTATAAGCATTCCAACTGCTTATGAAGAAGATTATGATAAAGTAGAAAAAGTAATAAAAGATACACTTAATAGTTTCAAAGAAAATAATAAAGAAGTATCAAAAGTAGAATATCTTGGAATAAATGAACTTGCTGATTCTAGTATAATATATCAAGTATTAATAACATGTAATAGAGGAAAACAATGGGCTGTAAAAAGATCATTTCTTAAAGAAATAAAAATAGCATATGAAAAAAATAATATAAAAATACCTTATAATCAATTGGAGGTACATAATGGAACAAAAATATAACGTAGGTTCAATAGTTACAATGAAAAAACCACATGCATGCAAAGAAAATAAATGGTGCGTTACTAGAGTAGGTGTCGATATTAAATTAAAATGTTTAGGTTGTAATCATATTATAATGTTAGATAGATTAGAATTTGAACGTAAATTAAGGAGCATAGTAAATGAATAAAATAAGAAAAATTAGAGATAAAGTTGTACTGCATCCAATAATGTCTTTCTTAATACTTATATTAATAACCATTTGTGTAAGTGGAATATTATCTTTATTTGATATTACCGGGAGTTATAGTACTGTAAATACTAAAAGTAATTCATTAGAATCAACCATGATTACTATTGAAAATCTATTTAGTTTAAGAGGATTAAAATACATATTCTCAAATACAGTATCAAACTTTGCATCATTTACACCATTATCAATGTTACTAATTACTTTACTAGGTATAGGTATTATGGATAAAACCGGATTCTTAGATACATTATTTTATGTTTTAACAAGAAAATTAAGAAAAAATGTTGTCACATTTATATTGGTATTAATTTGTATACTATCAAGTATAGCTGGAGATATCTCTTACATAGTATTAATTCCAATATCAGCATTATTATTTAAATATGGAAAAAGAAATCCACAAGCAGGAATAATAACTGCTTTTGCTGCGATAAGTTGTGGTATTGGAATAAATATATTTATAAATTCAGTAGATTCTTCTTTATTAACATATACGCAAGATGCTGCAAATTTATTAAAAGAAGGGTATACAATAAAAACAACAAGTTTTATGATAATAATGATTTTAGCAACTATAGCATTATCATTTATAATTACTAATATAACAGAAAAAAATATTATTCCTAGATTAGGAAAATATGAATTAGAAGAAGAGGAAGAAAAATACGTTTCAAAAAAAGAATTAAAAAGTCTATATATTTCAATAATTATAGGCACAATATATTTATTAATTTTCATATATAACATAATTCCAGGATTACCACTAAGTGGAAATTTACTAGATTATTCACAAAAATTATATATTGATAAACTATTCGGATATAATTCATTCTTTAATTCAGGATTTGTATTTGTAATAACAATATTATTCTTCATAAATGGATTAACATACGGAATATTAACAAAAAGTATAAAAAATAACAGAGATGTTTGTGATGATTTATCACATTCACTAGATGCAATGGGAAAAGTATTAGTATTAATATTCTTTGCATCAACATTCATATCTATATTAAAATATTCAAATATAGGTATGCTTATAACAAGTTGGTTTGCTAATATAATTTCAACAACTAAATTTACTGGATTACCACTTGTATTACTAGTATTTATACTAAGTGCAATATCAACATTAGTATTGCCATCATCAATTTATAAGTGGTCAATATTATCATCTGTGTCAGTTCCAGTTTTAATGAATTCAGGAATGACGCCAGAATTTGCACAATTGATATTTAGAGCAGGAGAATCAGTTACATATGGGCTGACACCAGTAATGGCATATTTTGTAATATTCTTAGCATATATGGAATTGTATAATCAAGATAAAAAAGGTGTAGGATTATTTAAATCATTAAAATATCTAGTACCATATTCAATAGGAACATTATGTATGTGGTTAATAATAATAATCGTATGGTATTTAGTTAACATACCACTAGGTATAGGAATATCACCATTAATGTAAAAAAATGTAAAGAAGTAAACAAATACTTCTTTTTTACTTTATATAAGTCAATAAAAATGCTATATTAATACATACAAAAAGGAGAAATTAATATGTTAAAAAATATAGATACATTATTTTTATCATCTACTAACAAATATACAGTATTAATATTTTACACAATACTAACACTAATTATAGGTAAAGCATTAATATATATTTTAAAAAAACAACTAATAAAAATAAATAATAATAAATTACAATATAAAACATTAAATTTTATAAAATTAATAATATCTATTATTCAAATTTTAATTATATATCTTATATGGGAAAGTAATATAAAAAATGCAATGACATTAATAAGTTTTGTATCAGCAGCAATAACATTATCTTTAAAAGATTACATATTAAATTTATTTGCAGGATTTTATATAAAACTATATAAACCATTTAAATTAGAAGATAGAATTGAAATAAAAGGACAAAAAGGAGATGTTATAAATCTAGGATCATTATTCTTTGAATTATTAGAAATAAGTGATAATTATGGACATCAAAGTACAGGTGTAGTTTCAATAATTCCAAACTCAATAATATTTACAGAAACAGTAAAAAATATGAATAAAGGATTTAAATATATATGGGACGAAATAAAAGTACAAATATCTCTTGATAGTGATGTTATACTAGCAAAAAAGACTTTATACAAAATAATAAATAATATAGATGTGATAAAAAATATACCAACAAAAATGAAAAACGAATTAAAAAATAATACATCATATAGAATGTATTATAATAAATATGAACCGATGATATATACAGAAGTAAAAGATAAACATATAGAATTAAATATAAGATTTTTAATAAATCCAAAAAAAGCAAGATTGGTTGAATCATATATATGGAATGAAGTATTAAAAGAATATAAAAATGAAAATATCCAACTTATAAAAGAATAATGTAGTTTACAAAACAAAATATTTTTATTAAAATTATAATAGAAAGGAGCCTATACATGTTAAATAAATTAAACAAATTCTTATACTCATCTATTATAATATCTATAATAATGTTTATTATAGGATTAATATTCATTATTTATCCAGAAGTATCATTTACAACAATAACTTATATACTATCAATATTACTTATTGTAAACGGAATATATTTCTTAATAGAAAAAGAATCAAGTATATTCTTCTCTAGTTTCTTAACACTAGGTGTTATAGAATTATTACTAGGTATTATAATGCTAGTTAATCCAGATATTGTAAAAACATTATTCCCAATAGTAGCAGGTGTAATAATGATTACTAAATCAACACTAGATTTAAGACTATCAATATTACTATATAGAAATAATATTAGTAGTTGGTTATCACTTCTAATATGTTCAATAATATCTATTATATGTGGTTTAATAATTATACTTAATCCTAGTATTGGAACTATAGCATTAACAACTTCTCTAGGAATACTAATTACAGTATATTCTATATCTAATATAATAGATACAATTATATTTAAAAATAACATAAAAGAAATAACAAAATTATTAGAAAAATAAGACTTCGTTTGAAAGTCTTTTTTACTATAAAAATTATATACAAAATATAAAAATAATGTTAAAATAAAATTGTATTAGAAATAATACGTTAAATAATTATAATTTTTTATCAAGAATGAGGGAGAGAATTAGCTCTAAGAACTCATACCAACCTGCAACAGTAAGGTGGTAATGCTAATATCGATGAAAGAGATTTTTATAACAATAACTCTTTCAAGAGTTTTTTATTTTTGATAAAAAGAGAAAGAGGGAGATTATATGAAATATTATTTAACAAGTGAATCAGTAACAGAAGGACATCCAGATAAAATATGTGATAAAATCAGTGATTACATATTAGATGAAGCATTAAGACAAGACAAAACTAGCAAAATGGCAGTAGAAACAACTATAAAAGATGATTTAATATTTATTTACGGAGAAGCAACAACTAAAGCAAAATTAGATTATGGTTCTCTAGCAAAAAAAGTATTAAAAGATATTGGCTATGAAGAAGAATATAATGTAATTGTTAAAGTAAATAAACAATCTATTGAAATAAATAATGCAGTAGAACAAGATAAAATTATGGCAGGAGATCAAGGAATAATGTTTGGTTATGCAACAAATGAAACAAAAGAATATATGCCACTACCAATCCTTTTAGCAAATAAACTAGCAAAAAGATTATCAGATGTAAGAAAAAAAGATAAGAATTCTATACTAAAACCTGATGGCAAAACACAAATAACTATCGAATATGAAAATGATATTCCAAAAAGAATAGATACAATAATTATTGCATCTCAACATAAAGAAAACATAGATAAAAAAGAATTAGAAAATCTAATTATTAATGAAGTAATATATAAAGTTGTTCCTACCAATCTACTTGATAAAAACACAAAAATATTAATAAACACAAGTGGCAAATTTACAATAGGTGGTTCATTTGGAGATAGTGGAACAACAGGTAGAAAAATAGTTGCAGATACATATGGAGGAATAGGAAAAGTAGGTGGTGGATGCTTTAGCAGTAAAGACCCATCTAAAGTAGATAGAAGTGGAGCATATTATGCAAGATTTGTTGCTAAAAATATTGTAGCTAATAACCTAGCAGATAAATGTGAAATAGAATTAGCATATGCAATAGGAAAAGAATATCCAATTTCTATTTACATAAATACATTTATTACAAATAAAGTAGGTATAGATAAAATATATGAATTTGTAAATAATAATTTTAATTTTAGTGTAGACAATATTATAAAAGAATTAGATTTATTAAATCCAATATATTACGATTTAGCATCATACGGACATTTTGGAAGAACAGATTTAAATTTACCATGGGAAAAAATAAAAGAAACAAATAATTTATTATAAATATGATAAGTTTTATTTGAAAATATATAAATAATATGTTATTATGAATATGTCAAGGAGACTTGAATAAAATAAAAAAGGGAATACTTAACAAGCTCATGTTGAGTACTTACCACTATTAATGGTGTGCATTTATATACGTTAGATTGAGTGGTTTTATTATATTGTTTTACTATACTAAAATAGTAAAAAGTAAGGATATTAATAAAAAGATGATAAATATAAGAGATAAATTTAAAAAATCTTTCTTAGATATAATAACCAAGTCTCCTTCCTTAATAAAAAAAATAATGGGCTGTTAAATATTCTTAAAACAACAAATATGTGTAAAAAAGCATAAATAAAACATATTACAAAAAACTTGAAACTATATAAACAATATGATATTATGAATATGTCAAGGGAACTTGAATATAATAAAAAAGGGATACTTAACATGGTACGTTGAGTACTCGCCTTTATGGGTTGAGCACTTAATCTACGCTAGATTGAGTGCTTTTTGCTTACATAAATATTATTTATATAATAAAAATATAAGAAGAAAAATGATAATAATTAAAGAAAAAATTAAAAAATCTTTCTTAGTCATAATATTACCAAGCCCCCTTTCTTATTAAAAGAATAAAGAGGCAAGCACTCAACTGTTAAATATTCCTAAAATAATTATACAATATTTTAAAAGTTAAAACAATAAATATATGTAAAAAAATATAAATAATAAATATATATATTTTTTTTTAAATCTTACAAAACTGTAATATTATTAAGAATAATTTAATGTTATAATATACATGAGGGATACGTATGGAAAAAATATTAATCGTTGAAGATGATGAAAAATTAAGAAAAGAATTAGAAATATTTTTAAATAACAATGGATACTTGTCTGAAACTTTAAATACATTTAATAACACTTTAAATGATATTTTAAAAATAAATCCAGAATTATTATTATTAGATCTAAATCTACCTAACGCAGATGGAGAATATATTTGTAAAGAAATTAGAAAAAAATCAAATATGCCAATAATAATTATAACTAGTAGAGATAATGAAATAGATGAATTATTAAGTATAAATAATGGAGCAGACCATTACATAACAAAACCATTTAATATACATATCCTACTTGCAAAAATTAATTCACTACTAAGAAGAACAAAAACACAAGAAAATATAGATACAATAGACGCGAAAGATTTTATTTTAAACATTAACAAAAGTACAATAGAAAAAGATAACACTATAATAGAACTTACAAAAAATGAATTTAGAATTCTAAAATACTTAGTTCAAAATAGAAATAAAATAGTATCTAGAGAAGATATAATGATGTGCTTATGGGATAGTGATAACTTTATAGGAGATAGTACACTAACAGTAAACATTACAAGAGTAAGATATAAATTAGAAGAATTAGGTCTAAAAGAACTATTAGAAACAAAAAGAGGACAAGGATATATTTTAAAAGGGAGTGAAGAATAATGACCTTTTTAAAATTTATAAAAGAAAAAATACTTACAATAATTTTAATAGTATTTTCATTAATAACAATAGAAATATTTTTTATGACTTATCCACTAAATACTTACATAAAAATATATACACCAATAATAATAATTACATCATACTTAATAGGACTAATTTATGAATATAATAAAAAGAAAAAATATTATAATTACTTAGAAAAAATGTTAAATCATCTAAAAGAAAAATATTTAATAACAGAAGTAATAAAAAAACCAGAATTTATTGAAGGTAAAATATTATATGAAACATTAGAACAAATAAATAAATCTATGCATGAAAATGTTAATAAATATAAATATAATGTAAAAGATTATAAAGACTATATAGAATTATGGATTCATGAAATAAAAATACCACTAGCAACTAGTAAAATGATTATAGAAAATAATAAAAATAATGCGACTAGAAGTATTGAAGAAGAATTAGATAAATTAGAAAACTATATAGACCAAACTTTATATTATGCAAGAAGTAATACAGTAGAAAAAGATTACTACATCAAAAAATCAAACTTAAAAGAATTAGTAAATGAAAGTATCAAAAAAAATAAAACTATGCTTATACAAGAAAAAGTCGAAATAAATACACATGATTTAAATAACATAATATATACAGATAGCAAATGGATAATATTTATATTAAATCAACTTATACAAAATAGTGTAAAATATAAAAATAAAGATAGAACACTTGAAATAGAAATGTTTAGTAAAGAAAATAAAGATGACACTATTTTATATATCAAAGATAATGGTATTGGTATCAAAAAAAATGAAATAAATAGAGTATTTGAAAAAGGTTTTACAGGTACTAATGGAAGATTATCAAATAAAAAATCTACTGGAATAGGATTATATTTATGTAAAAAATTATGTGATAAACTAGGTATATCTATAGAATTAGATTCTAAAGAAAATGAATATACAATAATAAAAATAATATTCCCAAATAGTAGTTATATTAATCTAAAATAAAAGTATTGTTAAAAACTAAATGTTAATAAAACAATACTTTTTAACAATATTACAAAAATGTAGTCTAATTGTAATATAAATCGATAGCAACCCAATATTAATTTTATTATAATATACTTGTATTTGAAAGGAGTATATATATGGAAAATATATTAGAAGTACAAAACGTTGAAAAATATTATGGTAATAAATCTAATTTAACAAAAGCCGTAGACAATATTAGTTTCAATGTAAAGAAAAAAGAATTTGTTGGAATAATGGGAGCATCAGGAAGTGGAAAAACAACACTTTTAAATTGTATATCAACAATAGATAAGGTAACAACTGGACATATTCTGATAAATGGAGATGATATTACAAAATTAAAAGGAAATAAACTTAATAAATTTAGAAGAGAAGAATTAGGCTTTATATTTCAAGATTTTAATTTGTTAGATACTTTAACTGCTTATGAAAATATAGCTTTAGCTCTTACTATTCAAAAAAGAAACGTACACGAAATAGATAAAAAAGTTAAAGATATTGCAAAAAAACTAGAAATTGATAATATTTTAAATAAGTATCCATATCAATTATCTGGAGGACAAAAACAAAGAGTTGCATCAGCAAGAGCTATAATAACAAATCCAAAATTAGTTCTAGCAGATGAACCAACCGGAGCATTAGATTCAAAGTCAGCAAAACAATTATTAGAAACATTAACGACTTTAAATGAAACTTTAGATGCAACTATTTTAATGGTGACACATGATGCATTTACAGCAAGTTATGCAGATAGAATTATTTTTATTAAAGATGGAAAAATATTTAACGAATTAATAAAAGGTGATAACAGTAGAAAAGAATTCTTTGAAAGTATTATCGAAGTTCAAACACTTCTTGGAGGCGAATTAAACGATGTTATTTAAATTGTCTCTAAAAAACATGAAAAAAAGTTTCAAAGATTATGCTATATATTTCATAACATTAGTATTAGGTGTTGCAGTATTCTATATGTTTAATTCTCTTGATAGTCAAGAAGCAATGTTAAAAGTCTCATCCTCTACTAAAGAAATAATTAAACTTATGATTAATATGCTTGGTATGGTATCTGTATTTATAGCAATAATATTAGGTTTATTAATTGTATATGCAAATAATTTTCTAATAAATAGACGAAAAAAAGAATTTGGAATATACATGACACTTGGAATGGGTAAAAGACAAATATCCAAAATACTTTTAATAGAAACAATATTTGTTGGAATTATATCTTTATTAATAGGATTAGTAATAGGTATTTTTGCCTCACAACTTATGTCAATTTTAGTAGCAAAATTATTCCAAGCAGACATGACTAAATTTGAATTTGTGTTCTCAAAAAATGCTTGCATCAAAACATGTTTATACTTTGCAATAATGTATTTAGCAGTATTAATATTTAATGCTTTCACAATTTCTAAATACAAACTAATTAATTTATTAACAGCATCTAAAAAGAACGAAAAAATAAAAATAAAAAATCCTATACTGTGTGTAGTAGTATTTATAATCTCTAGTATCGGATTAGGATATGCATATTGGATAGTCACAAAAAAAGTGTTTACATTATCTAGTATTAATGAAACAACAAAAGCAATAATACTTGCAGTAATATTAGGTATAATTACAACAATTTTAATATTTTGGTCAATATCAGGTTTTATTTTAAAAATAGTAGAATCAAAAAAGAGTATATATTTAAAAGGTACAAACATGTTTGTACTAAGACAAATACATAATAAAATTAATACAACTGTAATAAGTATAAGTATTATATGCTTAATGTTATTTATGACAATTACTGCATTATCCTCATCATTAGCTTTAAAAAATTCTATGCAAAAAGATATAGAAGCAATGACACCAGTTGATATTAATTTATATAAAACAGCTAATTTAGATAATAGTAAAGAAAGTATAAGTGAAGAAATCAAAGAAGACTCTAAAAAACCAATTTCTTACACACTTAAAGAAAATGGCTTTGATATGGACCTTTTAAAAGATGTTATAGAATTACCTATTTATGAACTAAGTGACTTAACCTGGGAAAAAACATTAGGAAGTGTTGCTATTGATATAAAGAAAGAGTTCCCAATGATGAATCTTGCAACTCCAGAAATGATTGTAAAATTATCAGATTATAATAAAATAGCAAAACTTTATGGCAATAAAGAATATACTTTAAATGATGATGAATACCTAATAATAGCTAACTATGAAAGTATTGCAGAAATGAGAAATAAAGGTTTACAAGCAAATGCACAAATTAACATAAATGGTAGTGAATATAAACCTAAATATCAAAAATGCGAAGATAGTTTTATTGAAATTTCTACAAGTAAAACTAATGTTGGAATTATAATTGTCCCAGACAGTGCTAATTTAAATATCGATAATCAAAAATTATGGCTTTTAGTAGCAAATTATAACGCTAAGAATAAAGAAGAAAAAGATAAAATAGAAGACATCTTTTCAGATAATGAATCAGCTCTTAATCAAAAACTTCACGAAGCTAAAAACTCTTTAAATAGTGATACTAAAATTCATCTATTTGAATCAAGTGTAGGTTTATCAACCATAGTTGTATTTATTGCAATCTATTTAGGAATAATCTTTCTAATAGTTAGTTGCGCAATACTAGCTTTAAAACAATTAACAGAAAGTTCAGATAACATAGAAAGATATGTTATTTTAAGAAAAATTGGTTGTGATGAAAAAATGATTAACAAATCATTATTTGAACAAATTGCAATATTCTTTATGCTTCCTCTAATACTTGCAATAATTCATTCAATTTTTGGAATACAGTTTGCTTTATCAATATTTAATACACTTGCTTCCAAAGACCAATTATTACCTTCAATAATATCAACTATTATAGTAATGAGTTTAATATACGGTTGTTATTTCCTAGCAACATACATTGGTTGCAAAAATATAATAAAAGAAGCAGAATAATTAGAAAAAAGCATTATTATATTTAAAAATATATTCTTTTTTCGTTTGAACTAATAATATTTCCTCAATTATATAGAAAATATTGATAACGAAAAAATTATATTAGATACTTATACTAGTTTAATATAATTAAAGTCTTAAAACAAATAATTCGAAAAAAAGAATAGATATATAGAAATTAGAAAAAATAATTTTTATGATGTTATTTTCTTCATTAGATGATATAATTCTAATTATCGAAAATAAAATGCTGGTTATAAAATAATGAAAATGTTAAAATTAAGTGCGTAATTTCCATAGAATATTGGTAGAATTCAAACTATAATAATATTATACTTTTTCTTGAAAGGAGAAAAATATAATGAATTTAGGAAATAAAATAACAGAATTAAGAAAAAAAAATAATTTATCACAAGAAGAACTTGCTGAAAAAGTAGGTGTAACAAGACAAACAATATCAAAATGGGAATTAGAAGAAACTACACCAGATATAAATCAAGCAAAAAAACTTTCTAATATATTTAATATTAGTCTAGATGAATTAACTAACAATAACTTAAATAATATTCTAGTAGAAAAAGTAAGTAATACTGAAAAATTAGCAGGTTTAACAATTAAAATATTAAAAGTAATTGGAATATCACTTATTATTCTTTTTGTAATATTCGTTATTACTTTCATATTATTTAACATTGATAGAATAAATTCTAAAGATAATAAAGTAGTAGGAAAATATTCTCTATCATGTGAATTAGATAAAGAAAAATATTCGTATGAGATAGAGTATAATAAAGATTTTCAAATTATATATTCTGGTGGAGATGCTTTTATATCAAATCATACTGATGTAGAAACTGAAAGTGACGCAAACAAAGCAAAAGCACACATAGAAGATTACTTTAAAGAACATAATGGAACTTGTAAATTTGTTGAATAAGTAAATAAATAATATATTTATAAGCCCAAACATGAAAAATAGATTGACAACATTAACTACCAAATGATAATATTAAATTGACATTTGTGAAAGAACACATATATAAACACATATTACTCAAATTCATGTGAAAATATAATGTGTTTTTTTGCGTTGAAAGGAGTGTAGATAAAAAATGTCATTCATCAATGTAAACCACATATCAAAAACTTTTAAAGTTGCTAAACGTCAATCTGGATTAAAAGCATCTTTAAAATCATTTTTCAAAAGAAATTACATTTATATAGAAGCAGTCAAAGATGTATCTTTTGAAATAGAAAAAGGGGAAATTATTGGATACATTGGACCTAATGGAGCAGGAAAAAGTACTACCATAAAAATGCTTAGTGGAATTCTTACACCAGACGAAGGTACTATTAGCATTAACGGATTATCACCATCTAAAGGCAGAATCAAATATGTTAGTAATATCGGTGTAGTATTTGGACAACGAAGTCAATTATGGTGGGATATTCCTGCATTAGATACATTTGATTTATTAAAAGATATTTATAAATTAGATGAATCTGAATTTAATAAAACTAAGAAACAACTAATAGAATTATTAGACTTAAAAAATATAGTTAATATTCCTGTTAGACAACTTAGTCTAGGTCAAAGGATGCGCTGTGAAATTGCTGCTTCACTTATTCATAAACCATCCATATTGTTTTTAGATGAACCTACTATAGGACTTGATGCCGAAAGTAAAATAAAAGTAAGAAATTTTATCAAAAAAATCAATAAGGAAATGAATACAACTATTATATTAACAACGCATGATATGAGTGATATCGAAGCACTTGCAAAAAGAATTATACTTATTGGAAAAGGACAAATATTATATGATGGAAATATAAAGAATTTAAAAGAAAAATATGATAACACAAAAGAGATACAAATAATTACAAAAAACAAACTTAATAAATTAAATAAAAAAGGAATAATAAAACAAACAAAAAAAGATTATGGATATAATTTTATATTAGATACAAACTTTTTATCTATATCTAACTTCTTAAAATATTTATCAAATTTAATAGATATAAAAGATATAGAAATAGAAAATGAAAATATAGATAATATAATATTAAAATTATATAAAGATTGTGAAATATGAAAACATATATATCTTTATTTAAACTAAGATTTATAAATAGTATACAATATAGAAAAGCAGCAATAGCTGGAATATGTACTCAATTCTTTTTTGGATTTGTATTTATTTCAGTCTATCTAGCATTTTATTCTTCAACAAATAATACAAAATTACCCATGAATTTAAATGAATTAATAAATTATTTATGGTTAAATCAAGCTTTCTTTGCATTGGTATATACTTGGTACAAAGATAAAAATTTAATAAACTTAATAAAAAATGGTAACATATCCTATGAATTTATAAGACCGATAAATTTTTATAAAAAATGGTTTTCATCAATGTATGGAGATAGATTATCAGCAGTAATTCTAAGAAGTCCATTAGTTATTCTAATATCATTCTTCTTACCAAAACCTTATAATTTAACATTACCAAATTCAATTAATTCACTTATATTATTTATAATATTCATGATAATATCCAGTTTATTAATTAATGCATTTACAATGATTTATCATTTATTAATATTTTATACTTTAGATGAAAAAGGAATAATCACATTATTTATGGTAATAGGAGAAATATTTGCAGGTGGAACAATACCAATTGCATTCTTTCCTAAATTTTTAAGAATTATATCAAGCTTATTACCATTTAGATATATAGCTGATTTACCATTTAGAATATATTCAGGAAATTTTAATATAACAAATATTTTACCAAATTTAATAGGTGCAATAATATGGTTAATAGTTTTATTAATAATAGGCAATAAATTAACAAATAATATATCAAAGAAAGTAATAGTACAAGGTGGATAATGAAAACATATTTTAGTTTATTTAAAATGCATTTAACATCTTTATTAGAATATAAAAAATCATTCATAATAGGATTTATATCACAAATATTTGTAGTATTTACATATTATTTTATAATTATTGCTTTATTTACAAAATTTAATAACATAAAAGGATTTACTTTATACGAAGTATTATTATGCTTCAGTATTGTACAATTCGGGTTTAGTATGAATGAAGTTTTCGCAAGAGGAATAGATCAATTTGATAACTTAATCATAAATGGAACTTTTGATAGAATACTTCTAAGACCACAAAGTATATTAATACAAAGTATTGCATCAGAAATAGACTTTGTTAAAATATCAAGAATAATACAAGCTATTGTAATACTATTTATATCTTTAATAAATTTAAATATAAATTATAATATTTTAAAAGTAATAACTCTAATTTTAATGTTATTGTCTTCTATTTTTATATTCTTTTCTATATTCTTAATTATGGCTTCTTATTGTTTTATTACAGTACAAGGTTTAGAAGTTAGAAATTTATTTACAGATGGTGGAAAACATGTAGCACAATATCCAATAGGAATATTTAATAAATATTTTAGATTTATATTTACTTATCTTATTCCATATGCATGTATAAATTATTATCCACTACTATATTTAGTAGGTAAAAGTAATAATAAATTATATTGCTTTACACCTCTATTAGTTTTATTATATCTTATACCATCTCTATATTTATTTAAAAAAGGCATAAAAAAATATACAAGTGCAGGTTCATAAGAATTAGTATATACAAGTTCTTTTTATTTATTAATATTTTCTTGACAATAAAAAAACATATGCTATAATACTTTTTACCAAAGGGGGATACTATATGTCATACGAAACAGATGTAATGGTAAGCTTAAGATATTCAATAGATAGACTTAATAAAAGTTCTGAAATAATGAAAAGACTTGCTATTGCTATTGAAAAACAAAATGAACTTAAAGAAAGAGAATTAAATATTTTAGAAAATGATATAAAAAGAAAAACTCTTTCAAATAATACTAGAAAATTCTAGTATTTTTTATTTTAATAAGATATAATTAATCAAGGAGAATATATATGAAAAAACAAACAAAAATAGGAATTATATTAATAATAGTAGGTGAGGTTTTATATTTTTTACAAAGTTATTTAAGTAAAAATTATACTA
Source organism: uncultured Mycoplasmatota bacterium (assembly GCA_900548725.1). Classification (GTDB taxonomy): domain Bacteria; phylum Bacillota_I; class Bacilli_A; order RF39; family UBA660; genus UMGS1124. Next base: position 46,804 of record URLV01000003.1, on the reverse strand, counting down.
ATCTTAATGATTTCATATCAGGATTATTACTAGGTATTAGTATAGGATTAAATTTATTAGGAATAATTATTTCAGTTGCATCTATATCAAAAAATGAAAAGAAATAAAAAAAATATAAATGGCATATAAAAATTATATTTTTTAGTATATTAGAATAGGAAAGGTAAAATGGAAAACAACGAAAAAAATTTTGATATATTAAATTGGACAAATAATCTACACCAATAAAATCTACTAATATTAAAACAAATAATTCTAGTAATGAAGTAAATTCTAAAATTACTAAACCTATAATAACAACAAAAGTAGTTGAAAATAATAAATGTTCAAATAATGCAGTTTATATTGATGGAGATTGTTATGATAAAAACAGTTATGTATCTCCAGGATTATGTGGATATTTAAATGAAATAGATGGTAAATGTTATTATCCTGGATGTGATGAAACAAACTATTTAACAGATGAAAATTGTATAAATGATTACGAAAATAAATCATCAAGTAATGAATATCCTAATGGATTCAAATATAAAGATGGATTATGTTACGGTTCTTTAGTAAATTAAGGTACAGTTAATGTATCTTTTTTAATTTAATGATATAATGTTATTAGAAGTGAGGCTATATATACAGTTCTATATCTTTTTAAATAAGAATGAAAGAATATTGATATACTCGAAATAAATAAGTTTTTTTAGTATGATGTTATGTTGATAGTATTAAAATATAATATTGATAGTAAAAAAGTAGACATAAAAAAGAGTTATAGTGATTAGATTCCATTTACATAGAACACCTTACACACTCAGACAAATAAAAAAATTATATAGAAATATATTCTATAACTACATAATTTTTTAATTAAGCAATAACTGTTGCCCAATAGTTAATGAATTATTTATTAAATTATTTAATTCTTTTATTTTATCAACAGTTGTATTGTTGTCTTTTGCAATGCTCCATAATGTATCACCTTTTTTTACTATATAAACATTGGATGTAGATGCTGGTATTTTTATTAATTGTCCTATAGATAAAGTATCTGAAGTTAAATTATTCAATGATTTTATTTTATCTGTTGTTGTATCATATTTATTTGCAATGCTGAACAATGTATCTCCTTCTTTTACTGTATAAAAATCATATTCTTCAGTAATAAAATCTGATTCACTTTTTCTTATTTTTAAAGTTTGTCCTATTGATAATGTATTTGAAGTTAAATTATTTAATTTTTTTAATTCATCTGCTGTTAAATTATATTTAGAAGCAATTCCATATAGTGTATCACCCTTTTTTACTGTATAAGTATTCACAGTATTTTCTTCAGTTGTACCTGGTAAAAGTAGTACTTGTCCAATATTAAGTGTATTAGAAGTCAAATTATTTAATTTCTTTATATCATCTACTGAAACACCGTATTTTGATGCTATACCATATAAAGTTTCTCCTTTCGAAACAGTATGAGTATTTGGCAATTCTGTACTTGTTCCAGGTATTTTTAAAACTTGACCAATTGATAAATTGTTAGAAGTTAAATTGTTTGTTGTTTTTAACTTATCTACGGTAGTAACATATTTTTTTGCGATGCTATAAAGCGAATCACCTTTTTTTACAGTGTATGTATTTGATGTTGATGGTGTTGGAGTTGGTATTTCGGTTGTGTTATCATTTGTTGGTAATTTAATTTTTTGTCCTATTGATAATGAATTTGAAGTTAGGTTATTTAATTTTTTCAATTCATTAACATTAGTACCATATTTATTTGCAATACTCCATAATGAATCACCTTTTTTTACTATATAGTATCCAGTTTGTTCATATGGAATGTTTTTATAATCTAAAACGGCTTCTATGACTGCTTCAGCATAATCTTTATAATTGTTTTTTAATTTTTCTGCGTCTTTTGCATTATCTAAAAATCCATATTCAACTATTACAGTTTCTGCATTTGGAGTATTTCTTAACATATAATAATAGTCTTTTGATGTATCTCTTGGTAATCTACGTTGATAATATTTTCTTACTAATTGTCCTTTTTCAGATAGCGCATTTAATATTTTACTAGCAAATTTGTCATTGTTTCTAAGAGCATAAATTACTTCAGCACCTTCGGCACCTCCTGCATTTATGTGATTAGATATAATTAATACATCTTTATCATTTCCAAACTTTGATAAAGCTACACCCGGTCTATCATCGCTAGTTAAAGTTATATCATTATCACGAGTTAATGCTACTGGTATACCTAACTCTTTAAATCTATCATACATATATTTACTAATTTCTAAAGTTAAATTTTTTTCAATTATACCATTACCTGAAGCTCCTTGATCTTCTCCTCCATGTCCAGCATCAATAACAATACCTTTTAAAGCTCTTGTATAGTTCATTTTAATCACCTAAAATATTTTATGTTAAATTAATTATAGTGTGATTTTTTTATTTAGTTAACAATTGATTGATAATAAAAAATAAAGCTATTATAATATTAAATGTAAGGAGAATATTGTATGGAAGAAAATTTATGTATAGGAGAATATGGAATAATAAAAATAATAAAAGGAAAATATAAAGGAAGGTTTGGATACTACGACGATGATGAGGATAATAAATCAATAATATACTTTGGTGAAATGTTTGATAATGCAAATTATTGCTTAATAAATCAAGAATATATTACTAATGATTATACGATAGATGATTTAAATAAAAGAAAAAAAGAAATAATAAAAGAATTATGGAGTAAGATAACCGAACATCAAAGACTAAATTTATTAGAAGAAAAATTTTTAATTGATAATGTACTAAACAGTAGTCTTGAAAATTATATCGATACTAGCAAAATAAGTAATAAAAAATTGTTTTTGTCACATTCTTCTTTAGATAAATCAGTAGTAATTTCAATTGCATTAGATTTGCATAAAAAAAATATAAATACTTGGGTAGATGCTTTTGACATATTGCCAGGTGAATCTATCATAAAAAAAATAAATGAAGGATTAGAAGAGTGTGATTACATTTTACTATTTTTATCAAAAAATTCTGTAAAATCAAATTGGGTAACAAAAGAGTGGGAATCAATATTATGGGATGAAGTCAACAGTAATAAAATAAAAATAATACCAATTAAAATAGAGGATTGTAAAATACCTAAAATATTACAAACAAAAAAATATATTGATTTTAGTAGAAACTATAATGAAGGTCTAAATGAATTAATAGAAACAATTAGAAAATATGAAAAAATGTAAACCCCATACATCTTATTTAACAAAATTTCTTGAAAATTTCACAACACAGTGCTATATTCTAAAAGAAGGATGTGATTAAAATGCCACAATATGATACAGAAAAGGCAATAACAGATACAATAACTAATACAGCAAAATCATTCTCAATATCAGAAGTATGGGTAATAATAAGTATATTACTTGCTGTAATAGGAGGAGTATTCTTATTTACTAATTATTTTGGAAAAGACAAAGAAGGAGCATACACAGGTTACAAAAAGAAAATATATGATTTTATAAATTTTAAAACAACTATCATAGAACCAATATTTAGAGTTTTATATTTAATAGTTGCAATTGCAATAACATTAGCTTCATTTTCATATATTACAACTAACTTTTTTGAATTTATAGGAACTTTAGTATTTGGAAACATATTAGCCCGTCTAACATTTGAATTATTATTATTAGTTTTAAAATTATTCAAAGATGTTTCTGAAATAAAAGATTCGTTAAAAAAAACAAATACTAAACCAACATTAATAAAAGAAGAAAAGAAACATGATAAAAAAGATGAAATAAAAAAAGTAGAAAAAATTAGTAAAGAAGAAAAAATCGAAAAAAAGGATAAAGAAGAAACAACTCCAAAAACAATATAAAAAAAAGACTTTAATAATTAAAAAACTAAAGTCTTTTTTAATTTGCTTCAAAAGATTGATTATCTTCACTATTACTAGTAGTAGGGGTTTCATTTTCATTCTCAATAACATCATTATTTTTGTTATCATCACCATTAGAATTATTATCTTCATCATTCTCATCATTATTGCTAGTATCATTAACATTTTCTTTATTGTCTTCACTAATACTTACAGTATTTTTTGTTTCTTCCTCATTATTTTCACTTTTAGAAGATTTAACAACGCTAACAGTAATATTTTTAACTTCACTTACTAATGTACCTTTACTAACACTTTGACTTATTATAATACCATTTTTACTTTCATCATAACCATTCATACCCTCGGTAACATAATTTGTATTAACTGTAATACCTCTTGCATTAGCCCAAGTATTTAAGTATTCTAAACTACTTCCAACAAAACTAGGTAAAGCTTCATTTCTTTTAACACTATAATATTGTTTACCGATAACAGGAACTTCATAAGTATAATTAGCACTAAAATTAAATGTTTTAATCATAGTAGGCTCTTCTAAACCTAAATTGACTTTCATAGCTTTAACAATTTCATTTAAACTTTCAGGATAATATTGGAAAGTATAAACATTTCCCAATCCAGGAATTAACATTGTTAAATCATAACCAGTTAAATATGTTTTTTCAATATTAATATTTGCATCATTTTCTAAAAGCATCTTTTTACCAACGTTATATAAATTTAGCATTTCATCAGTACTAACATTAGTTTCAATGTTTTTACTAATTGCATCAAGTACTTCATAAAATTTATTAACACTTCTTATATTCTTTACTTTTTTAGCTATAGCTTCGACAACTAATTGCTGATGTTGAACTCTTTGAAAATCACCAAGCGGTAAAGAATGCCTATGTCGAGATAATGCCAACGCCGCTTCTCCATTTAAAGTTTGAACACCTTTTTTAAGACATATTTCATGTTCTCCAAATTCTCTATTAGAATCTTGTTCACAGAAATCAACAGGTACATCAACTTCAATTCCATCTAAAGCTTCAACTAAATCTACGACACCCTTAAAATTAATTTTAACATAATAATCTATATCGATACCAGTTAAATCTTTTAAAGTATTTATAACACAAGTAGTACCACCTACAGCACTAGAATTTATTTTATTACTTCTCTTACCATTACAAGCAATAGGAGCATAAGTGTCTCGTGGAATACTAAACACAGTAGTATTAAGAGTAGTAGGGTTAAAAGTAATCATCATCATAGTATCACCATTAAATGCTTGATTTGCTTTCAAACCATCAACTTCAGAATCTACACCAAGTAGTAAAATAGTAAAAGGTTCCGTTAATTTTTTACTACTACCACTATTCAAACTAATATTTTTTCTCTTTTCTTTATACGTATAAACAATTTTAGTTTCACTACCAATATTATTATAATTATCATATCCAGAAAAACTAACAACATATCCTGTACTAACTAAAATTCCATTAATACTTTTATTATATAAGTCACCAATCATCTCTAAATAATTATCATAATATTTAATATCAATTTTATCTAATTTCTTTTTATCTACTAACTTATTAGCAAGAATATGACCTTCAATATCATTTTCATCACTTATCATACCAACAACAAAATTACTATTATTTTTAAATTCAGTATCCTTTAGCACAACTAAACTACTACTATAAGTAACAACATCTTTACTCATTCTATCAACAATATTATAGGTTTTATTAAGATATATACTAAATATTATAAAAATAATACTTATTAAGCTTACAAATATACTATTTATAATATAGCTCTTCTTTTTTTTACTAAATAATAACAATATACTTATAAATAAATATCCAAAATAACTTAAATAAATAAATATAAGGAATATTATTCTTAAAACAGTTTCAATATTTTTTAAAAGCAACAAACCTTGACTAATAAATGCAATAGAAACTAAATATAAAACACTTATTATATAAAACATTATCCTATATTTCTTATCTAATTTTTTAAACTTTTTTAATATCTTTTTCATATAACCATTCCTATTTTTTAATTATACAATAATTTATAATCTATGTATAGTATGAATTTTTATTAAAAATTTATTTAAAAATTTATTTAAAAATCATAATTTATAGTAGAATATATAGAAATTATTTAGTAAAATATAATTGTATAAATACTTAAGGGGGAAATATAACATGAGTATTGAAGAAATTGTATTAAGTAACATTAAAAATGTAGTAATAGAGCCTGATTTTGATGATAATGGATATTGTTATTTTAATATTGTTATAGTAAACGATGATGATAGTGAAAAATATAAAAAATATAGTAACCTTTATATAAATTATTTATCTAAAAAATTTAATTCAAATCCAGAGCAAGTTAATTCACATATAATTACAAAATTATTATCAAAATATAGTGTATCAGAAACTAGTGAAGTAACTATAAATTCTGAAGGAATAGATGTTTCTGTACTTAAAATTCACCTACAAGATAATAAATCAATAGAAATATATTTGCCTATTTCATATGATGATGAAGAAATGATAGAAATGTTAAGTGAATTCAAAAAAAGTATTAATTATGAAAGTTTAAAAAATCATTTATTAAATATCATAAAATTTAATTTATCAAAAATATATAATAATAATATAATAGATAATTTATATTTTTATAATTCAAATTTAAGAACTGGATGTACTTTATTTAGAGAAAAAATAACAAATAAAAAATCATTATATTGTTTTACAAAAAACTTGGATGCCTTAAGTTCAGATGACATTGTAGTAAAAGTTGCAAAAGATTTTTTAACAAAAAACACAGATTCAATCGACAAATACAAAATTTGTAATGGTAAATTAACATTATCTTTTAATGATGGTAAAACATTTGAAACTTCGAATAATGACTTAATTAAAACACTTGAACCAACACTACATAAAATAGAAGATGTTTTAATAGATAAAAAAATAAAAGAATTAAAATTAAAAAAGAAAACTTTATGACAAAAATAAAGTTTTTTTAAATTTAATAATATGTTATACTTTTATAGGGTAGATAAAATGAGTAAGAAAAAAATAAATAAAATTTTAAACACTATTATTGTCTTGCTGCTAGTATTAATATCAATAGCATACACAAAAAAAGAACTAGTAGATAATAAAGAAAATAATAATGAGAAAGCTGTCAGTATATTAAAAACTAATAGTAATTTGGAGGTATATTATTTTGATGTTGGTCAAGCAGATTCTATTTTAATTAGAGAAAATGATAATAATATTTTGATAGATGCTGGAAATAACGAAGATGGTGAAAAGTTAGTAAATTATTTAAAAAATGATTTAAATATAGAAAAATTTAATATGGTAGTTGGAACTCATCCTCATGAAGATCACATAGGAGGATTAGACAATGTGATAGATTCATTTGACATAGACACTATTTTAATGCCAAATGCAACATCAACTTCAAAAACATTTGAAAATGTATTAGATTCTATAGAAAAAAAAGATTATAAAATAACATTTCCAAAAATTAATGAAGAATTTAACTATAATAATATTAATATAAAAGTATTATATACTGGAACAAATGAAAAAGATTTAAATAATACATCAATTGTATTAAAACTTACATACCAAAATAATAAATTTTTGTTTATGGGAGATGCAACAAGTAAAGTAGAAAAAAAACTTTTAAATGAAGATATTAAAAGTGATGTACTAAAAATAGGACATCACGGTTCAGAATATAGTACAACAAAGAAATTTTTAGATAAAGTTAATCCTCAATATGCAATAATTGAAGTTGGAAAAAATAATACGTATAAACATCCTAAAGAAGTAACACTTGATAAATTAAATAAAAAAAATATAAAGATATATAGAACTGATATTGATGGAACAATAAAAGTTGTCTCAGATGGAAATAATTTAAAATTTGAAACTTTAAGAACAGATTTAGACGGTTAAATAGAAAGAGGTTAAATTATGTATACAGTAGAGAGTATAATAAATGATATAGTAAAATTAGAAGATAGAAACACAAAAAAAATAATTGAAATAAATAAATCTCTTTTACCAAATAATATAAAAGAACAAGATATATTAGATTTAGTAAATGATAAATATATAATAAATGAAGAAGAAACAAAAAGAATAAAAAAGAATATAAGAAATAGATTTAATAATTTAATTAAATAAAATGGAGTTGGTAGTGTGAAAAAAATCATAATAACTTTAATATCTATAATATTATTGTTTATATCCTCAACATTTATAATAGCATTTTTTATAACAAACAATGGTAGCTTTTTAACAAATTTCAAATTCAAAAATGTTACAAATGTTGGTCTTAATTTTTATGTATACTATGATAAAGTTAAAGTTGCTACTAAATATGATGTAATAGTTTATGACAATGATAATAAAATAATATATAAAGAAAGTACGAAAAATAATAGTGTTACAATTAAATTTGATAGTTTAAATTATAATGAATCTTATAAAATAGTTGTAATAGCATATGATAAAGAAGGCAACAAAAAAAGTATTAAAGAGACATATAAATTTGTATGGAATGAACTTACATTTAGCAAAACTAATCCAGTAGTAATGGATAATAATGACGATTACGTAGTTGAATTTATAGGAGATTATAAGAAAAAAAATTATAAATTAAATATTTCTAAAAATAATGTATTAGAAAATATTGTTAATATTAATGATGAAACATATACAATAAATAATAATTTATTTAAAGATGAAAAATGTACATATACTTTAGATATAGTTGAAGATTCTAAAATAATATCTACACTCAAAATATATAATTTAGAAAGCCCAATATCTGATATAGTATTCACTAATCCAAATGATGGAGACATGATGAATTATGATGATATTCCAATTTCATTTACTGGTGGAGAAAATGCAAGTAATTATGAATTAGAACTATATCAAGGAAATAAGTTAATTAGACGTAAAGAAATTCATGATAAGAATATAATTTTATCAAGTAACTTATTTGAAAAAGCATCAAATTATAAAGTTAAAATAACAGCATCATATTATGATTATATTGATTATTCTAAAACAAACGGAATTAATTTTACAATAAATGCAAAAGAAACATTAAAACCAGTTTATACAAACCATAAAACTGACTACATAAAACAAGGTACTAAAATAAAACTGTTAAATCCTGATTCTAATGCAGAAATATATTATACAACTGATGGCACAGAACCAACTAAGGATAGCAAAAAGTATACTGAAGAAATAGAAATAAATAATGATGTAACTATAAAAGCTATTGCTATAGAAGAAAAGAAAAATAATTCTATTATAAGTGAATTTGATTTTAAAGTAGGTACTAAAAATAATTATAAAGTTTATTTATCTGCTTCAAATCAAAATAATAATATTGGAGTAACTGAAGTAGGTTACACAAACGAAAAAAAAGAGATGAACGATTTAACCAATTATATTGAAAAAAGATTAAAAAGTTACGGTGTAAAAACCTATAGAAATGAATTTGGAGATATTAATAGATGGACTCAAGATAGCACATATTTAGGAGTTGACCTACATTTAGCAATACATTCTAATGCAAGTGAAGAACATACTTCTTATGGTATTGAAACATGGGTTCACAATGATACATCAAAAAATTATTCTTTAGCACAAAATTTACAAAACAATCTATTTAGTATTTATTACAAAAATGATGACCCAGTAGCTAATAGAGGAGTAAAATATGCAAACGGTTCTTTAGCAGAAGTAAATCCAACATATACGCCATGTGGAATACTAATTGAAGTTGCACATCATGATTATCTAAACGATGCAAAATGGATTATGGAAAATAAAGAAAAAATTGGAAATAATATAGCAGATACAATACTCGAATATTGGCAACTTAAGTAAGATTTTGTCGAATCTATTGAATTTATAATTTTAAATATATAAAATATATTTGAAAGAAGGGATTTATTATAAGAATAGAATTCTTAATAGACCAAATAATAAATGAAATAGATTTAGCAAATAAAAAGAAATTTAAAACTCATATTTACATTTAAGTGATTGAAATACATCACTTTTTTTGATAAGATATTTATTGTAAGAAAGTAGTTGATAGCATGACAAGAAAACAAAAAATAACATTAAGTATAACAGGAATAATTTTAGTAACGTTAATATTAGTAGGATTAACATACGGTTATTATTTAACTACTATAAAAGGTAATACTAATACAAAATCAATTACAACTAGTCTAGCAAATCTAGAATTAAAATACGATGATGGAAATGGAATAATAACATCAAGTAATTTAGAACCAGGTGATAGTGTAACAAAAACATTTAGTGTAGAAAATACAGGAAATAAAAAAGTAGTAAATTATACAGTATATTTAGAAAATGTAATAAATGAATTTATAGACAAAAATGATTTAAAAATAACATTAAAATGTACAAGCAATAATGGAACATGTAATGGAAATACATTAACATATCCAAGTAGTGATGGAATAATAGCAGTAAATGATATAGAAGAAAAAGAAATACAAACCTTTGAATTAAAAGTAGACTTTATAGAAACAAACGATTTACAAAATGATAATATGAATAAAAAATTTGAAGGAAATGTAAAAATATTAGATATAAAAAGTACAAATAAAAAATTAGTAACATCAGAAGGAGAAAATAATGCGACAGTATCATCTCCAGAACTATTAACAAACTTCAAAATATATGGAAATAGTTTACAAAATGGAATACCAACACCTAATAGTCCAATAGAAATTGAAAGTGTAGGAGATAAAACAGAAAATTTGATTGATTATAAACAATTTACTCCTTATACAAAGGATGGAATAACATTTATTGAAAATGGACTGCTTTATACAGGAACATATTACATATCAACTACAATAAATAATTTGATACCAGAAAATACATATACATTGAGTTTCAATATTGAAAGCACTGATGAAATTAATCCATTTTGGAGATTTCAGTATACTGATAATACATATTCTTCACCAGCAAAAAATGGAATTGGTATAAAAATCCCATCGAATAAGATAGTAGAAAAAATTTTGATATATCCAGAAGTTTCTTCAAAAACTCATACATCAAGAATAACTAATATTCAATTGTTACTAGGTGATACGGTTAAAGATTATGAACAATATGGATATAAAATACCAGTTAAAGTGAGTGGCAAAAATTTATTTGATATAAATACATATTTCAAAGAATATTTAAATAATGAAAACGAAATAACTTATACACAAAATGATTTTGCTCAAATTAATAAAATAAAAATATTAGCAGACGTAAAAGAAAATACACAATATACGTTAAGTTTTGATTATGAAATTTATTCTTCAGATGAAGAAAAAGGTAATGCTATATCTGTAATTATGAAAGATAAAAATAATACTGACCTGAAAAAAGTTCTACTAACATCCAAAGGAACAAAAACTACTGGAAATACTAAAATAGTAATGGATGAAAATACAACATTATCTTACATATCAATAACCTATGCAACTGCACTTAGAAATTGCAATGTTAAATTAAAAAATATTCAATTAGAGGAAGGTATATCGCCAACAAAATATGAACCTTATGTAGAGCCCGAAATAAAAAATATATATTTAGATGAGCCACTAAGAAAAGTAGGAAACTACATTGATTACATTGATTTGATAAATAAAAAAGTAGTAAGAAATATAAAATTATTAGAATTGAGTGAAAATGATAACCTTGTTACAACAGGAATATCTGGTAGTAATTATCAAGGCTTTGCATTAAATGGTGCCCAATATAATGCTTTAAAAAGTGATGTAGAAGTATATAGTAATAGGTTTCAATACGCCACAGAAAAAAAGATAATTATAAATTCATGTAGTCAAACAAACGCTACATATGGCTTAAGGTTTGTAGTTTCAACGGATATTGTGCCTAATAAAAGTGTCAATGAATTAAAAGAATATTTGAAAAATAATAAAACATATATCATGTATACTTTATCGGCTTCAACAGAAGACCCAATAGAAATACCAAGTATAGAATTAACAGAAAATACAAAAAAAATATTTATAGAAACAAACACAAAACCTAGTAATATTGAAATAGGATATATAAATTAATATATTCTTTTTTAATAAAAATATTGAAAAAAATATATAAAACTTATATAATAAATACGTTGAAAAGAGGAATTATTATGGGAAGAGCATATGAAGTAAGAAAAGCAAGCATTCAAAAAACAGGTGCAGCAAAAGCAAAATTATATAGTACATTTGCAAAAGAAATATATTTAGCTGCAAAAGGAAACCCTGAATTAGAAAGTAATATACATTTAAAAAGATTAGTTGAAAAAGCAAAAAAAAGTCAAGTTCCAAGCGATATAATAAATAGAGCAATCGATAAAGCAAAAGGAGCCGGTCAAGATAACTATGAAACTGTAGTATATGAAGGATTTGGTCCAGGTGCAAGTACTTTAATTATAAAAACTTTAACTGACAATGTTAATAGAACTGTAGGTTTTGTTAGAGCTGCATTTAATAAAGTTAATAAAAGTTTAGGGGTAACAAATAGTGTAAGTTACAACTATGATTATCTAGGAGTAATCGGATTTAAATATGATAATTATGATGAAGTATTTGAAAGATTATTAGATGAAGGTATAGAAATTATTGACTTAGAAAATGAAGATGGTTTATTAGTTGTAACATGTAATCCAACAGATATTCATAAAATTAAAGATACATTAGAATCTTTTATACCAAATATAGATTATGAAATAGATGAAGTAGGAATGTATCCTAAAGAAAAAATAAAACTTGAAGGAGAAGACAAAGAATTATTCCTAAGATTATATAATTTATTAGATGATATAGAAGATGTCACAGAAATATATCATAACGTAGAATTATAATTTAAAAAAGTTCAGATAAGAACTTTTTTTCTATATTTATAGAATAATACTACCAAAAGAATTAATACTAAACTTACAATTTGATTTTTAGTAATGATCATATTAAGATGATCGTATCTTAAAAAATCTAATATAAATTTTAAAATATTACATGTTATCAAAGTTATATATGCGATATTTTTTTTTGTTTTAAACTTATTACAAATAATAAATATTAATATAAAAATAATAGATTCAAGTAATTGAATAGGAAACAATTTTATATTTAAATTATTTTTATAAATGACATATAGTGGACCACTATATGGAATACCGTAACAACATCCAGATAAAAAACATCCTAATTTAGAAATTCCATAAATTAATGGTAATGATAAAATAGTATACTTAATTAACTTATTATTCAAAGGTACTATTTTTTCAAAAATAATACTACTAAGTATTACACCTAACAATGCTCCATATGATGATAAGCCAGCTTCAAATAAATTTGATTCTAAGTAAACGATAGAAGTATAAAATTTAGCACCAATAAAACAAAATGTTATAAACATAATAAAATAATATAATATATAATTTTTATTGCATATATCATTTTTTAAATTGTAATAAATGTAAAAAATGCCGGAAAATATAGCTAAAATGAGAATTGTACCATAAAAAGGAAAATGAAATACATCAATGACCATTTTCCAAGTTACCCACAATTATGCACAATAATTGAATTGCAAGTAATATACCACAATATTATAAAAAATATCATCAAAACAATAATAATCAAAACAGAAACAATTATTATCCACATACTTATTTTTAATAATTTATTGCTAGGATATTTGACTCTTCCTACTATCATAACAACAATACCAGCTAAAGGACAAAATGCTAACAAATAGCTAAGCCAATAATTTATCATAGTGTTGTTAATAGAATTTAAATCAATGAAAAAATATAATATTCCACTACCAAAATACAAACCTAAACTAATAAATCCTAATATATTTCCGTTGCTACTATTATTAAAAATTATATTATTATTTTTATTTGCAGAGCCACACTTAGTACAAAAATTTTCATTATTTTCTAGTTTATTACCACAATTAGTACAATAATTGTTATCCACATCTACCACATCCTACAATTAGTATAGCATAAGTAATATTATTTTAATAATTATTTTTCATATTAATTTCATAATTGTTTTATAGTATAATAATGTTATGGAAGTGATATAATGCGAATATTAATTGTTGATGATGAAATTTTAATAAGAAATGTAATAAAAGAATATTTAAAAATAGAAAATTATCAATACGATGAAGCAAGTGATGGTAATGAAGCAATTGATCTTGCTAAAACAAATAAATATGATTGTATATTAATGGATATAATGATGCCAAAACTTGATGGATATAGTGCAATTAAAGAGATAAAAAAAATATCAGATGCCAAAATAATTGTTTTAAGTGCAAGAACTGAAGAATTTGATAAATTATCAGGCTTTGATTTAGGAATAGATGACTATGTAACAAAACCATTTAGTCCTAAAGAATTGATAGCAAGAATCAAAGCTGTTACAAAACGTAATAAACTAATCGATAATGCAATTATAGTTGAAAAAATCAAACTAGATGAAATTTCTAGAACTGTCACAATAGATAATGAAGAAGTTGAACTTACACATACTCAATTTGATTTATTAAATTTATTTTTAAAAAATATAAATATGGTATTTACTAGAGAAATGATAATAGATAAGATATGGGGTTACACATATGAAGCAGAAGATAGAACTATAGATGCACATATAAAATTATTAAGAGTGAAATTAGGCAAATATAAAGATTCTATAAAAACTGTGCGTGGTGTAGGTTATAAATTTGTATATGAAGAAGGATAACATTCAAAATAAAACTTTAAAATGGCTAGTACACTTTTCAATAATAATTTTAATGTTGATGTGGGGAAGCCAATTATTATTTTTAAAAGTTTTTTATGAAAAATATCAAATAAATAATTTATATAGAGTTGCATATAGACTTTCAAAAAATGAACATACTATTGAAGAAATAGAATCAATTGCATATAAAAATAATCTCTGTATCGAATATATTAACAATGACAATATCTATATATTTAACGAATTAAGTAATAATTGTATATTAAGTACAAATAATAGAAGCATAAATAGCATAATTAATAATTTTATTAATAAAACAGACAAAAGAGAAATGATAAAACTTAACAATCCATCTAATAATACAAAAAGTATATTATATAATCTAAAATTACATGATAACGAATACATAATCTTAAATACAAATTTAGAAGATGTTGATAGTACAACAAGCGTTTTAAAAAGTCAATTAATATACATAACTTTAATAGTAATTTTGTTAGCAATTGTAGTTTCAATAATCATTTCTAAAACAATAAATAAACCAATAATAAAAATTACAAAAGAAGCAAAAAAACTTGCTAATGGAAATAGAGAATTAAATATACCAGAAAGTAATATAAAAGAAATAGATGATTTACGTGATTCACTAATATATGTTAATCATGAAATAAATAAAACAGATGAATTAAGAAGAGATTTACTAGCAAATGTTAGTCATGATTTAAAAACTCCTTTAACAATGATTAAAGCATATGCTGAAATGATTAGAGATATCAACAAAGATGATGAAGAAAAACGTAATGAAAATCTAAATATTATTATTGATGAAACAGATAGATTAACAATATTAGTAAATGATATATTAAATCTTAGTAAATTAGAAGCAAATAAAGAAACGTTAGATATTTCTGAATTTGATTTAGTGGAATTAGTAAATAACATTATAAAAAAATATAACATTATAAAAGAAACAGAAAATTATAATTTTATTCTAAACATGCCAAAAAAAGCAATTGTAAAAGGAGATATAAACAAAATTAGTCAAGTTATATATAACCTAGTAAACAACGCTATTAATTATACTGGTGATGATTTAACGGTAACTATAGAAGTCAAAGAAAAGAAAAAGACATACTTAGTTAATATTAAAGACACTGGGAAAGGTATAAAAGAAGAAGAATTAAATATAATTTGGGATAAATATTATAAAAATGAAAAAAATCATAAAAGAAATAAAGTTGGAACCGGTGTTGGTTTATCTATTGTAAAAAATATACTAGATAAACATAAATGCAAATATGGTGTTACAAGTGAAATAGGTAAAGGGACTACATTTTATTTTGAAATAACAAAAATTTCATAAAAAATTCACAAAGATATAATAATATTAACATAGAAAAAAGGAAATTTTTAATATTTTTACTATTTGAACTTTGTCGTTTGTTCGTTAGATTATATAAACTTAAACTCACACTATTTTTTGTTCCTTTTTTCTAAAAAGTATAATTTTTAAAGTTATACTTTTTTTGTTGATATTTTATTTTTTTTATGATACTATTTTTATAGTAAAGGAAGATGTTTATGAATAATAATAACAATAATAAAGGTTCAATAATAATTTTAACAGTTATTGGTATAGCAACTTTATTAGTTGCAGTAATAGGAGCAACATTTGCATTTTTTACAGTAAATATTAGATATAATGATAAGCCAAGTGAAGTAGTTACTAAGTCTGCAGTATTAGGAGTAATTGAATTTAATAGAGAAAACGATATTGAATATACAGGACTTATGCCAGGTAGACCAGGTTGGGAATCTCAAGCAATTAATACTACTAAAAACAGTTTAAAATTTACAGTTAATAGTCAAACTGACACTTCTGTTAGAAATAAATATAATGTTTATTTTGAAATAGATGAAAATGATTTTGAAACAAATAATGTTGTATACGTTTTAAATGGTATACCAGGTACTAGTGAAGGAGATAGAACAGATGCTAATGGAAATTCATTAGATAGCGAAATGGTAAAAAATTGTAATGATGCAACTGAAATATGTGGAAACGGACAATATTTTACTAACAGTAATTATGTAATGCATCAATTTGAAAAAGACGCTAGTGGAAATATACAAACTAAACCAACTAAATTAGCATTTATTGAAGCTGGCAAAACAGGAAGAATATTAATTGGTTCTTCTACATTAGGTGCACATCATGCAACTGATAGTTGGGAATTCGAAATTTGGATTAATGAAATTGGTGGAGAGCAAAATGAAGACCAAGGAAAAACAATAAAAGGTAAAATTGTAATAGATTTAGTAGACCCAGAACCAGTTACAAACGAACAAGAATATGTAAAAAATAATACAACTACAACAACTACTACAGTAGCTCCATAATGGAGCTTTTTCAAATAGAAAAGAGGAGTAAAAAATGAATAAAAAACAAATAATAGTTTTGGTCATAGTCATAATTTCAATCATAGGAAATATAATATGTTTAATTATGGCGGGGGCTACTTTAGCAATACATAATGCAAAAAAAGTAACAAGTATAAATTTAGATTCTAATATCACTAAAGTATATGATAGTACAACAACAAATCTAAATGATTATTTTGATGGCTCATTTTCATATTCAGTAGATAATACTTCAATCAAAATATTTAATTTTCAAGTGCCAAATGAATTTGATGAAAAAGATAATGAATATTATTATGAAGTAGAAAAAGAAATAGACGGAGAAAAAATAATAAATGAATGTAGTTTTTCAATTAAAGAAATTACAAATTATGATGACGTAAAAAAACTTGTCTATAGTATGAATGATTTTTATGGTAGAGAAAATGAAGTACAAAATCAACTAATAAACAATATAAATTGGTATGGAATAAAATATGATTTTTTTGGAACAAACTATAATTATTTAACAGAGATAAATCAAAGAATATTTATTTATGACTTTAAAATAGATAATATAACTCTTATTAATGAATGTGAAAATTATAAAGATAATATATTAAACAGCATATCTCTAAAATAAAGATTTATTAGGTTAATTTAAATTAGGATATCCCGTTTTGCATAATAATAAGATTAATTTAAGTTAAGATATTCGAATTTATACAAAATTATATTAAAAAATGAAAATATTGTACAAGACTAAAATGTACTTACGGTCTTGACAACATTTTCATTTTCTTATTTTTGGTAGATAACAAAAGTAAAGTATAATTATATATCTTTTATTATCATATCTCTCATATTTAATTCTTCTAGTGAAATCTGGTAAAGTTCCAATATATCTAAATATAATCTCCCAATTCTTCTTCTAAAAATTGTAGTGGTGTTTTATAATCCTTATTAGGTCTTGGATAAGGACGTGGATGAGTTTTTTATTTCGAATATCCAAATTTAAATTTATATATAAACGGGATATTGACATTTAAATTAACAAGAAAAAATTTATTTGAGTTGATGGAAAATTTTGTTGAAAACAAAAAAAATCAGAATTTCGTTAAGATTTTCTGATTTTTTCTTTTAAAATAAAGTAAACACTTTCGATATTGATATAATTTAATTGATAAGATAAAATTATTACTATAAAAATAAAGTGAATTAATATTAAACGAAAAAAATGAGTAAAAAATACTCAGTTTTAAGCGTGGAAAAAAGCGTCAAAATAATAGATAAAAAATACACATTAGAAAATTATTGAAAATAAGTAAGCTAAAACTAGAAAAAAATCGTAAAATCCGGAAACTCAAAAAAATTTATTATTGAAATATTTATATTCATAATATATAATTAATATAGAAACTAGACCGGTGATAAAATGAAAAAGATGAATAAGAGGGAACGTAGAAAATTAATTAAATATTATTGCAATAAAGCAATGAAGTTATTATCTTATGCAATAATCGTTGTTTTAATATTTTTAGGAATATTTTTTGCATACTATTTCTTTTCATTAAAAATGTATGAAAAAAATCCAACTGCAAATATACCAAAATTTGGTTTATACACAATCATTAGTCCAAGTATGGAACCAAATGTAAAAGTATATGATGTAGTTGTTGACCTAAATGTTTTTAATGAAAATAACATAAAAAAAGGGGATATAATAACATTTATATCTAATAGTAATGTGTCAAAAGGTTTAACAGTAACACATAGAGTAGTTGACGTAATAACAAATGCTGATGGCTCAAAATCATATATTACAAAAGGAGATAATAACTTAAAAGCAGACCAAGCAACCGTAAATTATAATGATATATTAGGTAAAGTATTATTTAAAATACCTCAATTAGGTAGAGTACAATTTTTAATAGCAAATAAATTTGGTTGGTTACTTGTAATTTTAATACCGGCACTATGTGTAATCATATATGATTTTATTAAATTATTTAGATTATTATCATTTAATAATAAATTCATGAGATTTAGTAATATCAATAAAAAAATTGATACTGAAATAAATGTAGATGATTTAAATCAAATTAGACAAGGTCTTAATATTGCAGAAAAATATTATAAGAAGAATGAATAAATCTTATAATATTTTTTTTGCAAAGAAAATTTGTAATATTAATTTTTATTTGCTATAATATTATATGTGATAAGTATGAAGAATATATGGATACAAATATTTTTAGTTATAATAGGTATAATGCTTTCGATAGCAGGATATTTAGGAGTAAAAAAATATTTTTATAAAAATTATTTTAATAAAAATGAAGAATATACTTTGGCATATAACGATGTTAAAGAAAAGTCATATTCTCCTAATGTTATTGAAGAAACTAACGAAGAATTAATAATACCAGAAGAAACTACAACAACGACAACCACTACTACGACTACTCAAATCATAACTACAACAACTACTGAAAAAAGAGATTTGTTTGATAATAATAGTGTTGTTATACCAGAAAGTATTATAGATGACGGAACTATTGTATATGATGGATTAACTTTAACTTCTCTAGCAGAAAAATTAAATAAAAATTTATCATCTACTTTAACAAACACAGGAATATATTTTGCAAAATACACAAAACTAACAGGATTAGATCCATATCTAGCTGTTGCAATAGTATTACATGAGACAGGATGCAAATGGACTTGTAGTAGTTTAGTTAGAAATAACTATAATATAGGTGGGTTAAAAAGTGGTGGAAAATTTATAAAATATGATAGTTTAGAAGAAGGAATAGATGGTTACCTAAATATACTTTACAATAATTATTATAATAAAGGCTTAACAACACCTGAATTAATGCAAAGTAAATATGCTCCAAGCAGTACAACATGGACTGATAAAATAAATTGGTACATTAACAATATTAAAGAAAGTTAATATTTACAAACTATAAAAATATGATATAATAATTTTGTTAACGAAGAAAGGATTTACGACCCTGGAGTTAAAACGTAATATCGCGTTAAGATAAATAAAGTATGATACATTCATAGAATTAAGGTGGTACCGCGGAATTTCGCCCTTAAGTATATGGATGTTTTTTTTGGAGGCAAACATGATTAAAAGAATAATATTTGATATTGATAATACTTTATTAGATACTAAAAAAGATTGTATAGATTGTTACCAAAACTACCTAAAAATAAAAAATTATAAAATTGAACCTAATCATTTATTCAAAATATTATATGAATATGAATTTGTAGGGAATTTTGAAAAAATAGATTTAGTAAATTATTTAAATCAAAAATTAGATAATATTTATAGCTTAGAAAACTTAGAAGAGTTATTAAAAATTTATTCTAATTATTCAACATTAATAAATGAAAATACAAAAAAAATATTAGAATATTTATCTAAAAAATATGAAATAGTTGCGCTAACTAATTGGTATAAAGATTGTCAACATGAAAGACTAAAAAAGGTTGGAATAGATAAATATTTTAAAAAAATATATGGTGTTGAAGATGGAATAAAACCAAATAAAGAAACTTACAAAAATGCTTGTAGTAATTATCAATATGAAGAGTGTTTAATAATAGGTGATAGTTTAGAAAGAGATATCAATATTCCAAAAAAACTAAAAATGAAAACAATATACTTTAATAAATCTACAAAAAATAATACAGAGAATGAAATAAATAATTTAGATGAATTACTAAAACTATTATAGAAAGAAGGAAAATATTATGAAATTATATGATGAATTAAAATGGAGAGGACTATTAAAAGATGTAAGTAGTCCAGAATTAGAAAATAAGTTAAACAATGAAAGTGTTACATTTTACTGGGGAACAGATCCAACAGCAGATAGTTTACATATAGGACATTATTCTTCACTAATAACTGCAAAAAGATTAATGAGAGCGGGTCATCATCCTATATTATTAGTAGGTGGTGCAACAGGTTTAATAGGAGACCCTAGACCAACTGCAGAAAGAGAAATAATTTCAAAAGAAACTGTAGATAAAAACTTTGTTGGATTAAAAGAACAAGTATCTAGAATTTTAGAAGGAAAAGCAGAAATAGTTAATAACTATGATTGGATGAAAAATTACAATTATTTAGAATTTTTAAGAGATATAGGAAAATATATTAATGTTAATTATATGTTAGCAAAAGATATAATAAGTAGAAGATTAGAAACAGGTATAACATATGCTGAATTTTCATACACTCTTATTCAAGGTTATGACTTCTTACATTTATTTAAAGATAAAGGATGTACATTACAGGCTGCAGGTAGTGACCAATGGGGAAATATAACAACAGGTATTGAATTAATAAAGAAAATAGAAGGCAAAGAAGCATATGGTTTTACAATGCCTTTAATATTAGATGCTAACGGAAATAAATTTGGAAAAAGTGAAGGAAATGCTTTATGGTTAGATATCAACAAAACCTCTAGCTATGAATTATATCAATACTTAATTAATTCTGATGACTCTAAAGTAGAAGAATATTTAAAAGTATTCACATTCTTGACAAAAGAAGAAATAGAAAAAATTATGATTAAACATAATGAAACACCTCATTTAAGAATTGCTCAAAAAACATTAGCAAAAGAATTTATTACAGATTTACATGGAGAAGAAGAATTTAATAAAGCTTTAAAAATAAGTGAATGTTTATTCCAAGGAAAAATAAATGAATTAAAAGAAGATGAAATAGAAGATGCATTTAAAGGTGTACCTAGTTTCAAAATAAATCTAAATGAAATAATATTAGATACTCTAGTAAAAAATAAAATTGCAGTTAGTAGAAGAGAAGCAAGAGAATTTTTAAACAATAATAGTATTACCGTAAATGGAAATATTATAAACGATGAAAATACAATAGTTAACGAAGATTTACTTTTACATAAAAAATATCTTATTATAAGAAAAGGTAAGAAAAAATATTTCGTAGGTAAATAAAATACTAGGAGAATATATATGAAAAAATTATTTAATATATTATTAGTTACACTACTAATTATTATTGAATTACTAAGTATATCTTTAATAACACTTAAAATAACTATAAAAAAAGATAACATAAATAAGATAATAAAAAATACTACAAAAGATATTAATAAAAATGAAAAAATAATTAATGATATTACAGACAAAATAAATAGAGAAACAAATATAGATAAAGAAGTAATAAAATCTACATTAAATAGTAAAACAGCTCAAAATGTTTTAAGTGAAATAACAAATGATGTTATAGATTATAAAATGGGTAAAAGTGAAAAAATGACTAATGAAGAATTGTATAATTATGCAAATAATAATATTGACAAAGTTATAGATGAAACAGATTATAATATTACAAATGAAGAAAAAGAGAATATACTAAATAATATAAAAAATAATAGCAATTCTATTATAGAAAGTTTATATGGTGATTAAATGGAAACATTACTTAAACTTATAAGTACAAAAAACTTAATTATATTATTAATAAGTTTATTACTTACAATAGTTTTAATATTCATAAACAATAAAAACACCAAAAAATCTATTAAAATAATAAGTACAACTACTATAATTTTATCTATATTTATAATTATTATATCACTATTATTACCAACAATACTAAACGTTATATCTCTAAATGATATTGTAAAATTAGTACTAAAATCTATAATAAAAAATATAAAAAATATTTTAATAATAACATCAATATCACTAGTTTTAATAAATAGTATTTTATTAATGTGTACAAAAAAGAAATGAATAAACTAATATCTTTTTTACCAATATAAGGTAGAAAGGATATTTTTTATGAGCAAATATAAAGTTGATATAACAGGAATAAATACAAATAATCTACCAGTATTAAAAAATGATGAAATGATTATATTATTTAATAAACTAAGAAATGGAGAAAAAGAAGCAAAAGAAATAATTGTAAATGGAAATCTAAAATTAGTTTTAAGTTTAGTTCAAAAATATAATAATGGTAAATGTGATATGAATGATTTATTTCAAATAGGATGTGTAGGACTGATAAAAGCAGTAGATAATTTTGATTTATCTTTTAATGTACAGTTTTCTACTTACGCCGTACCTCTAATATTAGGAGAAATAAGAAGATATATAAGAGGACTAACAGATGTTAGAATTGCAAGAAGTATCAAAGATACTGCATATAAAATTTTAAAATACAAAGATGAATTTCTAATTAAAAATGGTAGAGAAGCAACTAATGATGAAATATGTGAATCTTTAGAATTAACAGGATATAGTTTAGGAAATGCATTAAATTCTTT
Organism: uncultured Mycoplasmatota bacterium; assembly: GCA_900548725.1. Lineage (GTDB taxonomy): Bacteria > Bacillota_I > Bacilli_A > RF39 > UBA660 > UMGS1124. Next base: position 23,289 of record URLV01000003.1, on the reverse strand, counting down.
AAAGCCTTCAATGTCTATATATGAACCTATTTATAATGATGGAGGAGATACAATATATTTAGAAGACCAAATAGCAGACGTAAAAAACAATAATGAAGGAAGAGATGAACTTTTAGGACTAAGACGTGCATTAACAAAAATAAAAGAGCGAGAAAGAAATATATTAACAGATAGATATATAGTCGGTAAAACTCAAACAGAAATAGCAAATGAATTAGGAGTAAGTCAAGCACAAGTGTCAAGATTAGAAAAAAGTGCAATAAATAACGTTAAAAGATTAATAAAATAACATATAATTAAATGGTGGTATATTTTGAAAATAAGTGAATTACAAGATAAAACTGTAGTTAATGTAAATGATGGTAAAAATCTTGGAAATATAGTTGACTTAGAAATTAATAACGAAGGAAGAGTTATTAATTTTACATGTTTACCAAGAAGACATATATTCAGATTATTTATTTCTAATAAAGAAACAATTTTTAAAATGGAAGATATAAAAAAAATAGGTGAAGATGTTATACTTGTAGAAATAAATTAAATAATATATAATTATAAAGGTGAATGAAATGTCAAAAAAAATATATATTATATCTTTAATAATATTTATATTAGATCAAATAACTAAATCACTAATAAGTACGTACCTAAAATTAAATGAAAGTATAGAAATAATAAAAGATTTCTTTTATATAAGATATATTAATAATAAAGGTGCCTCATGGGGAATATTAGAAAATAATAGATTTTTATTAATTGGTTTAAGTATAATAGCAATAATAATGATTATTAGATATTCATATTCTTTTAAAAAAACTAAATTAAATACTTATGGATTTGGTTTATTATTAGGTGGTATACTAGGTAACTTATCTGATAGATTAATATTTGGATATGTAAAAGATTTTTTAGATTTTATTATATTTAGATACGATTTCCCAGTATTCAATATTGCTGATATAAGTATTGTAATTGGAGTAGTATTATTAATAATATCTATATTAAAAGGAGAAGATAAAAATGGTAGTAAAAGTAATAGAAAATAATATAAGAATTGACAAATATTTATCTAACAATACAGATTTATCAAGAACTTTAATATCAAAAATGATAGATAACGGATATATATTGGTTAATGATAAGCTAACTAAAAACAATTATAAAGTAAAAGAAAATGACATAATTAAAATTGATGAAAGTTTTAAAGAAGAAACAAATATTGAACCTGAAGAAATGAAATTAAATATTGTTTATGAAGATAATGATATTATGATTGTGAATAAACCAAGCGGAACGGTAGTGCATCCAGGAAATGGTAACTATAGTGGTACTTTAGTTAATGGTTTAATGTATTATACAAATTCTTTAAGTGATATTAATGGAGAAATTAGACCGGGTATAGTTCATAGAATAGACAAAGATACAAGTGGTTTAATTATAATTGCAAAAAATAATAAAACACATGAAATATTAAGTGATTATTTTAAAAATAAAACTATTACTAGAACCTATATTGCTTTAGTAAAAGGTGAAATAAGTACTAATAGTGGAACTATTGATGCTCCAATAGGTAGAAGTGATAAAGATAGAAAAAAAATGGCAGTAACTAGTAAAAATTCTAAAAATGCAATAACCCATTTTACAGTTTTAAAAAGATATAAAGGTTACACATTAATAAAATGTAAATTGGATACTGGAAGAACACATCAGATTAGAGTACATATGAACTATATAGGACATCCAGTATACAATGACCCAGTATATACAAATGATAAATGTAGTGATTTTGGACAATTTTTACATTCTTATTCTATGGAATTCATACATCCCATAACAAAAGAAAAAATGTATTTTGAATGTCCTTTGCCAGAATATTTTACTGAATTTTTAAAATGTTTAGAAGAAAAGTAAATAAATAATTTTGCCTAGTGCGATACATTTTTTTTTTAAATATTTAATTAGTTATTACATAGATACAAATTATTATAATTTGTATTTTTTTAAAAAATTTTTTTAAGAAATTGCTATTAAAAAAAAGGAAAAACAAAAAAATACACAATAATATATAGTGAAGGGTATTTAAATATCATCTTCTATAAGGGAGGATAATTCTTGAAAAATATACTTTATGATACTTTCTTTAAAAGAATATTTGTAAGTGATATTGGTATTAAATATATGTCCTTAATTATTAGTGAATTATATAATTTAGATTATGATGATATAGTTAATAATATTATTGTTATTAATAATGAACATATTAGAAATGATATAAATATTAAATCTAGTATGAGTGATATTATTTATAAATATAAAAACAAAATCTTTATCCTAGAAATGAATAAAGATTATACTAAAGAAAGTCTATATAAAAATCATTTTTATTTATTCTATAAACATATATTTGGTGCAGAGAACAGTAACTCATATAATAGTAATTTAGAAACTTATCTAATAGATATAGATAACTTTGATATATTAGATAAGTTAAAGATAAAAGATATAGAAAAATCATTTATATATGACTCTAAACTATTAGTCAATAATAGTATATTAAGTTTATATCCAAATATACATACAAGTAGAATAAATCTTGACTATCTAAGAAACAGATATTATAATAGGAATATATTAACAAATATAGAAAGAAATTGTTTAATATTTATAGAAAATAATTTAGATAAGTTAAGTAAAGAGATACAAAATGAAAACATAGAAAGGATGATAGAAATGTTTAAAATGGTATACGAAGATGGAAAAATATTTCCAGTATTCAATGAAGAACAATTTCATGAGAACGAAAAGAAGGAAATGTTTGAACAAGGAATTGAACAAGGCATTGAACGTGGTCATAAAGAAAATCAATTAAGTATTGCAAAAATTCTAAAAAAACGTAATTTTTCAAATAAAGATATAGTTGATATAACTAATCTTACTGAAGAACAAGTTATGAATTTATAAAGAAACATATTAACTACTACATACGTGTTAGTAGTTTTTTAAGTATAAAAATTTTAATTAATGTCTTATTTGTTATTAAAAAGTTGTAAATAATGATAAATTTTAATATAAAAAATAAATTTTATATGTTATACTAGTTGTATAGAATAGAAGGAGAAGAATTATGAGTGTGATAAATGTAAGAAGTGAAATAGCACCACTTAAAAAAGTGTTATTACATAGACCTGGTAATGAGTTATTAAATTTAACTCCAGATACATTAAGTAGATTATTATTTGATGATATACCATATTTACCAGATGCTATAAAAGAACATGAAGAGTTTGTTACTATATTAAGAAGTAATGGAGTCGAAGTAGTGTTCTTGGAAGACTTGATGGCTGATGTATTAAGTCTTAGTAGTGAAATAGAAGATAAATTTATAAGACAATTTATTTATGAAGCGGGTATACGTACTCCTAAATATAAAAATTTAGTTTATGAATACTTAAAAAGTTTTATAAATAAAAAGGAATTAGTTTTAAAAACTATGGAAGGTATTAAAATAGGGGATATTAGTAGAAAGAAAAGAGAAATAGAAAAATCTTTGGTAGACTTAGTTAGTGAAGAATCAGAATTTATTGCTGATCCTATGCCAAATTTATACTTTACTCGTGATCCGTTTGCTAGTAGTGGTAATGGTATTATTTTAAATAAAATGTATTCCGTTACTAGAAATAGAGAAACTATTTATGCTGAATATATATTTAATTATCATCCTGATTATAAAACAGATGTAAAAAAATATTATGATAGATATCTTTCTTATCATATTGAAGGTGGAGATGTTTTAAATCTAAGTGAGCATGTACTTGCTGTTGGTATTAGTCAAAGAACTGAAGCTGCTGCAATAGATGAACTTGCTAAAAATATGTTTAGAGATCCTGATTGTATGATAGATACTATACTTGCATTTAATATTCCAGAAAGTCGTGCATTTATGCATTTGGATACTGTATTTACTCAAATAGATTATGATAAATTTACATATCATCCTGGAATAATGGATACATTACAAGTTTTCGAAATAACTGAAGGTGATATACCAGATAGTGATGAAGACTTAAATGTTGTTGAAGTAAATGGAAGTTTAGAAGAAATATTAGAAAAATATTTAGGAAGAAAAATAGAATTAATTCCATGTGCTGGTGGAGAAAAAACAAGTAGTGAAAGAGAACAATGGAATGATGGAACTAATACATTAGCAATTGCACCTGGTGTAGTTGTTGTATATAATAGAAATAATATAACAAATAATATTTTAAGAGAACATGGACTTAAAGTTATTGAAATGAGTAGTGCTGAATTATCTCGTGGTAGAGGAGGCCCTCGTTGTATGAGTATGCCTTTAGTAAGAGAAGATTTGAGTATTAAAAACGAAGTAAAAGAAGATATAGAAACGTTTGATGTACCCACCTACGGAAAGGATGAAGAAAATGAATTTAACTGGCAGGAATTTTTTAACATTAATTGATTATACTCCAGAAGAAATTAGATATTTATTAGATTTATCTAAAGATTTAAAAGAGAAAAAGAAAAATAATATTCCACATGAATATTTAAAAGGAAAAAATATAGTACTTTTATTTGAAAAAACTTCTACAAGAACACGTTGTGCTTTTGAAGTTGCTGGTAGAGATTTAGGTATGGGAGTTACATACTTAGATCCTGGTAGCAGTCAAATGGGTAAAAAAGAAAGTATTAGTGATACTGCTAAAGTGCTTGGTAGAATGTATGATGGAATTGAATATCGTGGATTTGAACAAAGTATTGTAGAAACACTTGCTAATAACGCTGGGGTTCCTGTATGGAATGGTTTAACTACTGAATTTCATCCTACACAAATGTTGGCAGATGTATTAACTGTTGAGGAAAATTTTGGATATTTAAAAGGCATAAAACTAGTATTTATGGGTGATGCTAGAAATAATGTTGCAAATTCATTAATGATAGTTTGTGCTAAGATGGGTATGCATTTTGTAGCTTGTGCTCCTAAAAGTTTATGGCCAAATTTAGATTTAGTTATTAAAGCAAAAGAGATAGCTAGTACTACTGGAGCTACAATTAACTTTACAGAAGATGTTAATGTTGGTACAAAAGATGCAGATGTAATTTATACTGATGTTTGGGTTTCTATGGGAGAACCAGATGAAGTATGGAATGAAAGAATTAAATTACTTAGTGCTTATCAAGTTAATGATAATGTTATGAAAAACGCTAAAGATAATGTGATATTCTTACATTGTTTACCATCTTTTCATGATTTAAATACTACTATTGGTAAAGATGTTTATGAAAAATTTGGTCTTAAAGAAATGGAAGTTACTGATAAAGTATTTAATTCAAATAATTCTAAAGTATTTGATCAAGCCGAAAATAGGATGCATACAATAAAAGCTGTAATGTATGCTACAATGAAAGATGAGTAAAATAGTAGTTGCACTAGGAGGAAATGCTTTAGGAAGTACTCCTAGTGAGCAATTAAAAATATTAGAAAGTGTAAGTAAAATTCTTGTAAGTTTAATAAAAGATGGTAATAAAATAGTACTTACACATGGAAATGGACCACAAGTTGGGGCAATAAATCTAGCTATGGAATATGCTTCAAATGGTAAGGTTAAAACACCTTATATGCCTTTTAGTGAATGTGGTAGTATGAGTCAAGGTTATATTGGTTACCAATTACAACAATGTTTGCAAGATGAGTTAGAAAGACAACACATTGTTAAAAATTGTGCAACTTTAATAACACAAGTCCTAGTAGACAAGAAAGATAAAGCCTTTAAAAATCCTACAAAACCAATTGGAAGCTTTTATAATAAAAGTGAAGCTTTAAAAATTGAAGAAGAAAAAGGCTATGTAATGAAAGAGGATGCTGGGCGTGGGTATAGGAGAGTAGTACCATCTCCTGAACCTATAGACATCATTGAAAAAAATATTATTCGTGAGTTGGTAGATAACGACAATATTGTAATAGCGTGTGGTGGTGGCGGAATACCAGTTATTAAAACAAATAAAATTGAACTTTTAACTGGTGTGGACGCTGTGATTGATAAAGATAAAACGTCGAGTTTACTTGCAAAACTTATTGATGCAGATAAGTTATTGGTATTAACTTCTATTGATAAAGTTTATATTAATTTTAATACTAAAAATCAAAAAGGTTTAGATGAAGTTGATATAGATGATTTAAAATATTTTATCAAATCTAAAGAATTTGCAAGTGGTAGTATGCTTCCTAAAATAGAAGCGTGTATGTCATTTGTAGAAAATGATGATAAAAAAGTTGCAATTATTAGTTCGCTTGAAAATGCTCATGATGCTATACTTGGTAAATCTGGTACAATAATAAAGAGGAGGAAATAAAAATGACAAAAAAGAAAAAGAAAACGATGTTATCGGCTTTTTCAATTATTCTTATACTAATATTTGGTTTAGGAATATTATCACACTTACTTCCAAATGCTAAATTTGTAGGTGAAACTATAGTTAATGGAAGTGGTACTGTTGGTGCTAAATTATCAGATATTTTGATGTCACCAATATTAGGTTTCGAAGATGCAGTTGACGTATCAATATTCATAATGATTTTAGGAGGATTCCTAGCTGTTATTAATAAAACTGGTGCACTTGAAACTGGTATTAAAGCCCTTGTTCAAAAATTAAAGGGAAGAGAATTATTATTAATTCCAATCTTGATGTTTATATTTTCTGTAGGTGGTACGACTTATGGAATGCTAGAAGAAACTGTAGGTTTTTATGTACTTTTGGCAGCAACAATGATGGCTGCAGGAATGGATCCAGTTGTAGGAAGTGCTACTATCTTGCTTGGTGCTGGTAGTGGTGTATTAGGTTCAACTATAAATCCATTTGCAACTGGTGCTGCAATAAGTGCTTTACCTGATGGTATTAAAGCTAATCATGGTATTGTAATATTTATAGGTGTAATATTATGGTTAGTATCTTTAGCAATAAGTTGTTTCTTTGTATTACGTTATGCTGCTAAGGTAAAACGTGATAAAGGTTCAACAATAATGAGTTTAAGAGAACAACAAAATGCTGAAAAGAAATTTGGTAAATATGAATCTAAAAGTCAAGAGAAAGTAGTATTAACTGGTAAACAAAAAGCAACACTATATTTATTTGCTTTAACATTTGTTGTAATGATAGTTGGATTTATTCCTTGGGGTGAATTTAACATTACTATATTTGATAAGTTTACTGGATGGCTTACTGGTTCTAGTCTAGGCAATTGGTGGTTCTATGAATCTGCTTTATGGTTCTTAGTTATGTCAATTATAATTGCTATTATTAATAAGTTTGGTGAAAAAGGATTTGTTGATACATTTGTTGATGGTGCAGATGATATGATTGGCGTTATTCTAATTATAGCTGTAGCACGCGGAGCAAGTGTATTAATGCAAACTACTTATTTAGATAATTATATAATTTATAATGCTGCAAATATGTTATCAAAATTACCTGAACTTGCATTTGTTCCATTAAATTATATATTACATATAGTATTATCTATTTTAGTTCCATCTAGTAGTGGATTAGCAACGCTATCTACTCCAATTATTGCACCACTTGCAGCTCAACTTGGTTATAGTACTGAAGTTTCAGTTATGACTATGGTTTCTGCAAATGGACTTGTAAATTTAATTACACCAACTTGTGGAGCAATAATGGGTGGTCTAGCATTAGCAAAAGTAGAATATTCTACTTGGGTTAAGTTTGCTTTTAAAATAGTACTTACAATAGCAATTGCTAATATAATAATATTGTCATTATTTGCACTTGTTATGTCTTAATAAAATTGATAGATTTTTCTATCTTTTTTTATTAAAAAAAATTTAAAAATAATGTAAAATATATTTAGGATAGAAAAGAAATTTTATATCTTAAATATTTTAATTTACGATTCATAAAAAAGATGAAAACAAGACTGTATAACTTCTCTCCCGATCTCGAAATTTTTTTCGGGGTGGGGGTTATAAGAAGTAAGAATATATAGTCTTTTTTGTGTATTAAAAGGAGTGTGGGCTATGAATCGTAAGCAAAAGATAATAGTTAGTATAACAGGAATAATTTTAGTTAGTTTAATCCTAATAGGATTAACATATGCATACTTTCTAACTAAAATATCAGGTAATACTAATACTAGTTCAATAAATGTTACTACTGCATATTTAGCATTAAAATATGATGATGGTAATAAAAAATAACTTTTGCAGGAATAAAATATGGAGTTGCAAATTTTGATAACTATTTAATGAACGATAATTCATTATTTAAAGAATATAATTGGACAATATCACCATTTTATTTTAGCATATACTCTGTGACTGATTTTTGGTATGCATATACATTCGCATCACATAGTCTTGGCTACTTATATGGATCTAGTAGTTCCAATTATTATGGAGTTCTTTCATCAATAAATATAAAATCAAATGTAGAAATAAATGATGGAGATAGAACTATTTCAAATCCTTACACAATAAAATAAAACTTGTAAATGATAAAGTACTGAATTAATAGTACTTTTTTTGTTTTTTATCACATTATATACTATTAATAGGCAAAAAATGTAGATTTTTCTTAATAAATTTGATACTATTTATATGGTGAAGACAATATGAAATTTTTAAGAGAACTTGGGATAGATATAAAAAATAAAGAATTATTATATACTGCTTTAACTCATACTAGTTATGCAAATGAAAATAATTGTGAGAGTTATGAAAGATTAGAATACTTAGGTGATGCAGTATTAGAACTAATTATGAGTGAATATTTTTATTTAAATACTAAATATAATGAAGGCGATATGAGCAAAATAAGAGCTAGTTACGTATGTGAATCTGCATTATATGAATATGCAAAACATATTAATTTAATACCATATATTAAAGTGGGGCATGGAATACATACTGAAAATGAAACAATCATTGCTGATATATTTGAAGCAGTTCTTGCAGTTATATATTTAGATAAAGGTTATGATGTAGCAAAAGATTATATATATAAGATTGTAATTCCATACGTTGAAGAAGAAAAAGTTTTTTTAAGTGATTATAAATCTCACTTACAAGAAATGGTACAAACAGAAAAAAAATCTTTAGAATATGTTTTAGTTAGTGAAAAAGGACCTAGTCATGATAAAACATTTACAGTTAATGTATTAGTAGATAATATTGTCTTTGGAACTGGAATAGGTAAAAATAAAAAACAAGCAGAACAAAATGCTGCTAGAGACGCAATAAAAAAGGTGGCAAAATAAATGAAGTTATTAAGTATTAAAGCACATGGTTTTAAATCGTTTGCAGATAAAATAGAAATAAATCTAATGGGAGGAATAACAGGAATAGTTGGACCAAATGGTAGTGGTAAATCAAATATAGTAGATGCAGTAAAATGGGTGTTAGGTGAACAATCAATAAAAAACTTACGAGGTCAAGAACACATGACTGACGTAATATTTAGTGGTAGTAAATCAAGACGTCCTATGACTCGTGCATGGGTAAGTTTAACATTTGATAACACAGACCACTATTTAAAAAGCGATTTTGATATATTGGAAATAAAAAGAGTAGTATATAGCACTGGTGAAAACGAATACTTCATAAATAATACGAAAGTAAGACTAAAAGACATTACTGAATTATTTATAGATAGTGGTAGTAGTACTAATTCATTTAGTATTATATCTCAAGGTAAGATAAGTGAAATATTAAGTGGTAAAGTAAGTGATAGAAGAGCCATTATAGAAGAAGCAGCTGGTGTATTAAAATATAAAAAACACAAAGAAGAAACATTAAGAAAAATAGATAAAGCAAATGAAAATATAGAAAAAGTTAATCTAGTTATAAGAGAATTAGAAACTCAATTAGAACCATTAAAAATAGAAAAAGATAATGCAATAAAATATAAAAGATTAAAAAATGAACATGATGAACTAGATATAATATTAACTGGAATTGATTTAAAAAATAGTGAAGAATTAATAAAAACATTAAAAAATGATATAAATAAATTAAACGAAGAAATAAATAGTATAGATAGTACTACATTAAGCGATTCATCTAAAGTAGAAAAATTAAAATTAGATAACATAAATATAGATAATAAAATAAATGAATTGCAAGACGAATTAATAAAATTAAATAAAGAAATAAGTGAAGTAGAACGAGATAGACAAGTTACTATAGAACGTAAAAAGTTTGAAGTAGATGATATTCGTTTACAAGATAATATATTAGTATTAACAGAAAAAAAACTAGATATAGAAAAAAATATAAATGTTATAGAACATGAATTAAGTGAACTTGATATAGATAAAAATAATATATCAAATAAATTAAATGATATTAAAAATAATTTAAAAATAAAAGAACAAGAAAAAGATGAATTACAAAATAAATTAAATAATAAAAATATTAATATATTAAAAACTAAAAATAAAATAAATATAATAGAAAATAATATATTAAATTCATTAACTATACCATCTAGTGTAAAAAATATATTAAATAGTAGAAGTCTAAAAGGTATACATAACATTGTAGGTAATATAATTTCATCTGATATAAAATACAAAGATGCTATTAATATAGCACTAGGTTATAATGCTAATGTAGTTATAGTAGATGATGAAACATGTGCAAAACGTGCTATAGAATACTTAAAAGATAATAAATTAGGTAGATGTACATTTTATCCATTAAATATAATAAAACCTAAGTTTGTTGCTAATGATATATTAGATGAAATAAAAGATATAAAAGGTTATATTAATACGTTAGATAATTTATTAGAATATAATATTAAATATAATAATATAATTAAGAATTTATTAGGTAATATTATAGTAGTAGATAATATTGATACTATGAATTTAATTGGTAAAAAAATTAACTATTCTTATAGAATAGTAACATTAGAAGGAGATATATTACATACTGGAGGAAGTTTAACTGGTGGTAGTATTAAACAAACTAATAATGTATTATTAGATAAGTATGAATTAGAGACTAATAAAAATGAATTAAAAGTTTTAGAAAGAGATATTATTGAAATAAATGATAAACTTGATAAACTAAATATATCTATAAACGAATTATCTAATAATAAAATAATATATTTAGATAATTATAATAATGTAATAAATAAGATAGATATCAAAAATAAAGATAAAGATAATTTATTAAAAGAACAAACTAATATTAATAATGAAATTAGTGGTAATGAAAATATATTAAATAATAGTATAGATAGTACACTAGATGAATTATTAAATAAATATTATAAACTAAATAGTAATAAAGAAATATTAGAAAGTGATATTAATAAATTAAAAATAGATAAAAATGATATACTAGCTACCATATCTGAATTAGAAATAAATAATAAAAAGATAAATAGTAATTATAATAAATTAATTAATAATTTAAAAGATAAAGAAATAGAATTAAGCAGATATGAAATAAAAATGGATAATAACTTAATTAAGTTAAATGAAGAATATAAAATTACATATGATTATATACTTCAAAATTATGATTTAAATGTAGATATTAAATCTAGTAGTAGTAAATTAAATACTATAAAAAGAGAATTATCTCTTTTACCTAATATAAATTTAGGAAGTATAGAAGAATTTGATAGAATTAATGAAAGATTTGAATTTTTAACAAATCAAAAATTAGATTTAGTAGAATCAATAAATAATCTAATGGAAGTAATTAATGAATTAGATGAGACTATGAAAGAAAAATTTATTGAAACGTTTAATAAAGTTAATATAGAATTTAATAAAGTATTTAAAAAATTATTTAAAGGTGGGTTAGGTGAATTACATTTAACAGAACCAGATGATATATTAAATACTGGAGTAGATATTACTGCATGTCCTCCAGGAAAAACACTTAAAAGTATTAATTTACTTTCTGGTGGAGAAAAAACTTTGACTGCAATAGCATTATTATTTGCAATACTTAATATTAGATACGTACCATTTTGTATATTAGATGAAGTAGAAGCAGCACTTGATGAAGCAAACGTTGATATGTTTGGTAACTATATAAAAGAATATGAAAATAAAACAGAATTTATAATAATTACACATAAAAAACGTACTATGGAGTACGCAAATACACTTTACGGTATAACAATGCAGGAAAGTGGTATATCTAAATTAGTTAGTGTAAAGTTAGATGATATAAAATAAAGTACTATAATTTTGTAGTACTTTTATTAATCTTTTTATTTATTCCTAGCATAGAACCAAATACAGTACTAATAACTAGAATAACATAATATATAAGAGTATTTATATTTAATTTATATCTAAAAATTAAACTTATTATCAATAATATTAGAATAGATATAATTGACAATAATAATCCATTTAAATAACCGTTTTTCTCTGCTTTCTTACCTAATATAAGTCCTATAATAAACATCAGTATTGCTCCAACGATAATTATAATAATTCTATTAGTTTCTAATTTAAATAAATTAAATATAGTTAAGAAAATTGGTATTATTACTATAGAAGATAAGAAAACTATTAATGATTTTATATATTTATAAAAAAAATTCATATCATTCACCTAATAAATGTTATGAATTAATTATTATTTTATTACTTATTAATTAACATATTTGCAACTTTACTATAACTTCTAAGTAGTGGACCTGCACCTAATTTAATTCCACCAAAATATCTTACAATAACTATTAAATGATTATTTAAATTATTTCTTTCAAGAACATTCAATATTGGAGTACCACAAGTACCACTAGGTTCTTTATCATCAGTTTTCTTAGCAATAGTATTAAGTTTATAAGCATATGGAAAATGCTTTGCTTTCTTATGTTCTTTTTTTAAATTATCAATTATTATATCTACTTCATTTACATCATCTATTTCATATAAATAAGATATAAATTTACTTTTTTTAATCTCTAAATTACAAGTATTTATTAATTTCACGTAAATCACCATAAATAATATAACATAAATACTTGATAAATGTAAAAAAATATATTAAAATTATCTTGTAAGTGATGACAGATGTGGAATATCTAGAGCTATGAAGTAAAGAGACCAAAGTAGGGTGGAACAGCGAGCATATTCGCCCCTATATCTTTAGTCTTTTTTATATATAAAAAGAGTATAATTAAGAGGTGATTAATTTGAAAGTTTTTATAGCTAGTGCATATAGCACAAAATTAGAAGAATATTTAACCCTTGCTAAAGATGTATCAGAGGTTTTTGCAAGTAGAAAATTTGATTTATTATTTGGAGCTGCAAATGAATCTATGATGGGAGCTTGCTATAAGGCATTTATAAAACATAACAGAAAAGTATATGCATGTACAGTTCCTAAATATGAAAGAGATTTTAAAAAAATTCCAAAAGCAAAATGTATTAAAGTTAAAGATACTTTATTAAGATTTAAAAAGTTATATTTTGGTAGTGATTATACCGTAATATTACCTGGCGGAATAGGGACACTTGCTGAATTTACATGTGCTTTAGAAGAATATAGAGCAAGTTTAGGTCATAAGAAAATAATTTTAGTTAACTATAATGGATTTTATAATAAAATAATTAAGTGGATGAAAGAAAATATCGATACTGGATTTATATCAAATGATTTATTTAAACAATTTATTATAGTGAAAAAAGTAAGCGAGATAGAAAAACTATTAGATGAAGATTTGAAGGAGATGTAATATATGAAAATGGAAGATGTAGTAAATTATGCAAAACAATATGGTTTTATATTTCAAGGAAGTGAAATATATGGTGGGCTTTCTAATACTTGGGATTACGGTCCTATTGGTAAAGAATTAAAAGAAAATATAAGACGTGCTTGGTGGAAAAAATTCATTCAAGAAAATCCTTATAATTATGGACTTGATGCAGCAATTCTTATGAATCCTGAAGTTTGGGTAGCATCAGGACATGTTGCTTCATTTGCGGATCCACTTTTAGATTGTAAGAAATGTAAAAGTAGATATAGAGCAGATAAACTTGTAGAAGATTTTACTGAAGGCAAAGAAACTGGAGACGGTTGGGATAATAAAAAATTAGGAGATTTTATAAGAGATAACGAAATATGTTGTCCAAAATGTGGTTCTAAAGAGTTTACTGATATTAGAAAATTTAATTTGCTTTTTGAAACTCATATTGGAGTAACCGATGATTCTAAAAGTATATGTTATTTAAGAGGAGAAACTGCTCAAGGTATATTCACAAACTTCTTAAATGTACAAAGAAGTATGAGAGTTAAATTACCATTTGGTATTGGTCAAACTGGTAAAAGTTTTAGAAATGAAATTACTCCAGGTAACTTTATATTTAGAACAAGAGAATTTGAGCAAATGGAATTAGAATTCTTCTGTAAACCAAATACAGATTTAGAATGGTTTGGATACTATAAAAATTATTGTATGGATTTCTTAAAAAGTTTAGGTCTTGATAAAGATAATTTAAGATTTAGAGATCATAAAAAAGAAGAGTTATCATTTTATAGTAAAGCAACAACTGATATAGAATATAAATATCCTATGGGCTGGGGTGAACTTTGGGGAATCGCAGATAGAACAGATTATGATCTAAGAGTTCATATGGAGCATTCTAAACAAGATTTAAGATATCTAGATCCTGAAACAAATGAAAAATATTTACCATATGTTATTGAACCAAGTGTTGGTTTAGATAGATTATTTTTAAGTGTTTTATGCGATGGATTAAAACATGAAGAACTAGAAAATGGTGAAATAAGAGAAATCTTTAAAGTAACACCAGCTTTAGCACCAATTAAAGTGACAATACTTCCTTTAATTAAGAAAAAACACAGTGCTAAAGCAATGGAAATATATTCTAAATTATGTTGTGAATTTAATGTATCGTTTGATGAAACAGGTAGTATTGGTAAAAGATATAGAAGATGCGATGCTATAGGTACACCGTTTGCAATTACAGTTGATGATGAAACATTAGAAAATAACATAGTAACTGTAAGAGATAGAGATACAATGGAACAAATAAAATTAAATATTAATGAACTAGTAAATTATATTAATGAAAGAATAAAATTCTAGTTCTTTTATTGCCCAGTAGCCAAGTGGTAAGGCAGTGGACTCTGACTCCATGATTCCGTTGGTTCGAACCCAACCTGGGCAGCCATACGCTGGATTAGCTCAATTGGTAGAGCAACTGAATCGTAATCAGTAGGTTGTGGGTTCGACTCCTATATCCAGCACCACTTAAATTATGATTCCCGTGTTTAAACAATGTCATTAACTTAAGAGTTGTTGTAAATTTGGGATTAACAAAAATGTCTATTATTACATAGATGTTTTTTTGATCTAATAATTGTTTATAAATTGTAAAATAGAAAGTCATAAATATTTTACAATTTATAGTTTATATTATACATTAAATACTTTATTTTTTTTTTAGTATTTGATATAATTTAAATATCATAGGAGAATGCGTATGAATAAGAAGGGACAAGCTTTAGTAGAATTTATAATAATTTTACCAATTATGATATTTATTATGCTTGCAATAGTTGATTATGGTAATATGAGTTATACTAAAAATAAATTAGAAAATATAACTAATGAAATAAGTAATATGTATAAAAATAATGAGACTGATGAAGAAATAAATAATTATATAAAAAGAAACGATAAAGATATTGTTGTTAATATAAATAAAAATGAAAAATATATAAAAGTTAAATTAGAAAAAAAATATAATTATATAACACCTGGATTAGAAAAAATATTTAAAAATAATAACATTGTTATAGAAAGAGAGATATATAATGAACAAAACGGGTAAATCATATATTGGTCTTATACTATTAATTCCATTATTTATTATTTTAGCACTTATAATAATAGATACTATAACTAGTTATAATGAAAATAAAAGATTTAAAAGTGTAACAGAAAATATAATAACTGAAGTATTAAATAATGAAGAATTAACAGAAGAAGATTATGAAAATGAAATAAAAAGACTTTATGAAAGAAATAAATATGAGACAAATGCTTTAGTAGTAATACCATCTACTTATGATTTATATGTAGGTAATGAACATAGCTATTTCGGAATGTTTACTTCTCTTAAAAATCATACAAATGAAATGGGAGAAATAAAGATATTTGGTATAGTATTTAAAGTTAAAAAGAATAGTAAAGCATTTATTAAAGTAAATGCAAGAAAAGATACTGATGGAAATATAAAATTTGAATATACAGAATAGGTGATAAATATGAAGGAAGGAAAAGTATTGTGTTTATTTAGTGTTAAAGGTGGAGTAGGAAAAACTACATTTGCAACAGCATTAGCAGGAGTAGCAAGTAATTTACAAATAAAAACACTAATTATAGATATGGATATATATAGTGGTGGAATAGCACTTGCACTAAATAAAAAAGTAAATAAGACAATATATAACTTTGTAGATGATTATAATAATCACATATATGAAGATATAAAAGATTATATAGTAAATTATAATGAATTCATAGATTATATATCATGCCCTAAAGATCCTAGAAAATCTAGTAGGATAAATAGTACATACTTAGATATATTAATAGATAAAGTAAAATATAATTATGATTTAATAATATTAGATACTAATCATATATTAAATGAGATAAACTTAAACTTATTAGATAAAAGTGATAATATATTGTTTATGTTAAATAATGATACATATAATATAAAAAATATGCGTAATCTAATAAATATATTTAAGGATTTAGAAAAAGATAATTATAAAGTATTATTAAATAATGGAATATATGAAAATAGAAATTATTATAATTTAGGAGATATAAAAGAAGTAATAGGTTGTAATATAGATTATACATTAAGTAATAAATTTTATATTAATAATATAGATGGATATTTATATGATGGAAAGATTATTACTTTAGAAAAAAATGTTGTTGATAAAAAAGATTATAAAGTTATGAATTTAATATTAGAAGATTTATTTAATAAAGTAGGTGATAAATATGAGTAAGAGTTTACTTGATGCTTTTGAGATAGAAAAAGAAGAAAAAGTAAATGATATACCTAATGATTATGAAATATTTCCTGATAAAACTTTATTAGATAATATAAGAACTAAGATAATAGAAAATATTATAGATAAAGATATACCTACTGGGGATTCATTAAAAGATTTTATTAATAAAGAAATTAATGATAGTATTGAAGGATATGATTTAAATAACTTAGAGCGTAGTCATATATTTAATATGATTGAGGATGAAATAAATGGCAATGGGCCTATAACTGAGTTATTACGTGATAAGAATATTACAGAAATAATGGTTAATGGACCTCATGAAGTTTATATAGAAATAGATGGTAGAATAGAAAAAGATGAAAGTGTTTCGTTTATTAATGAAGAACATATTATTCGTACTGTTCAAAGATTAATACAACCTTTAGGTAGAACTATAGACAGTGCTAACCCTATGGTTGATTCAAGACTTAGTGATGGTTCTCGTATCAATGCTGTTATACCTCCTTTGAGTGTTAAAGGACCTGTTGTTACAATACGTAAATTTAAAGATGAAATGGTATCTATTGAAGAATTGCTTAGAATTGGTACATTAACTAATGAAATGGCATTATTCTTATCATGTGCTGTTAGAGGAAAATTAAATATTATTGTTTGTGGTGGTACTGGTAGTGGTAAAACAACATTACTTAATATATTAGGTGGATTTATTGATGGGGAAGAACGTATTATAACTATAGAAGATGCTGCTGAGTTAAGACTTCATCAAACTCATGTAATATCACTTGAAACAAGAACTGTTAGCTACGAAGCTGGTAATGAAGTTACTATTAGAGATTTAGTAATTAATTCATTGCGTATGAGACCAGATAGAATTATAGTTGGAGAATGTCGTGGTAAAGAAGCATTTGATATGTTACAAGCAATGAATACTGGACATGATGGATCACTTACTACGCTTCATGCTAATGGCGTAATTGATGCGCTTAATAGGCTTGAAACTATGGTACTCATGAGTGGACTTGAAATACCCGTTAAAGCAATAAGAGAATATATAGTTAATGCAATAGATTTAGTTGTTAACGTAGAAAGAATGTCAGATGGAAAAAGAAAAATTACTAACATAAGTGAGATAATTGGTTTAAAGAATGATGAAATAGAATTAAAGCCAATATTTGAGTTTGTAAAACATGGACTTACAGATACAAAAGAAGTAGATGGTACATTTAAAATAACTAATAAAACACCTAAAATAATAGATAAAATAAGATCACATGGTGTAAAAGATATAGATAAATTATTTAAGGAATGATGTTATGAATAGAAAAGGTTTTACATTAATTGAAATAATTATTTGTATATCAATGATAGTTTTGATTGGTGTTGGTAGTTTTGTTGGAATAAGTTTAGTAAATAAAAACCTAGTCAAAAAAGGATTAGAACAAATTACTGATAAAGCAGTTAAAGCTACACAAGTTTATATTGAAACTAATGAAGAAGCAAAAACACAGCTATATACAGAGAAAAATGCTATTAAAATACCTATTAAAGTACTTATAAACGAAGGATTATTAAGTTTAAAAGGAACTAATTTATCTGAAAAAGATATAAAAAATAAGTACACGATTACAGCATTATCAACTCCTACAGGAAATAAAAAAGATTGTATAGATATAAATACTAAAACTAGTTGGGATGATTCAAAAGCAATATATATTTGTACGTATAGTAAGTCAGATGATGGCTCTGGAAGCAATGAAAATACAGTTGTCGAAAAATTAATATCAATTAATTCAAATCAATACACTGCAAAAGGAGCAAATCCTAATAATTGGATTATTTTTAATGAACTAAGTAAAAAAATTCGTAGCGATTATGATGAAGAGTATAATTTTAAATTTAGAATAGTTTCAATTGATAATGGTAACGTTTCTTTAATTCCATTCATGGAAAGTAATTATTATATCAAAAATGGAAAAGGTTACTGTAACACCATTTCAAACACAGCTAATGATCAACGTGCTTTAAGTGATCTAAACACATGCATGAATGGATTTAATTTTGATTTTTTAAATAATTGTTTTGTCAAAATGAAGGGAATTAAATATAATTATATCAATAATATCGTCAAATATAATATTTCAAGAGAATCTCAATATTATAATTCAAGAATTATGCTTTATAATGAAGTTCTAAATACATTTGGTAACGATAATGAATCTTGGCTTCAAAAAGATATGTTTTTAGGATTTATAAAACAATCTAATTATGATAAATCGCTCGTTTATGATGATTCTAATCACTATTATCTTTACCCTATTTTCACCCTTAATCTCAGTGAGAAAGTAAATATAGTTGAAGATGATTGTTCTATAAATGAAAATAAAGTAGCAGGAACAAAAGATTGTCCTTATAAAGTTGAAATAAAAGATAACTATTGTGGTTTAGATTAAAATAGAAAGGAAGTATATTTATGAATACAAGTATTATAATACTATTTATTATAGCAATGTCTATAGGGTTATTACTATGTATATTATATTTAATTATAATAGATAGATATTCTTTAGATATGAAAAATAGATTTGATGATTATACAGTAGATAGTATAAAAGATAATAAACTTCCTTTCTTTGAAAAATTATTTAATAGTGTTTATAATTTAATAAAAAATATAAGTAAAAAATTAAATAAAAGTGATGTATTAAAAAGATATAGTAGGAAATTAGATAAATATAGTATAAATAGAGATAATTATAAATTAAGAGGGATAGACTATATTAGTATTAAATTTATAATAAGTATAATTATTGGTATATTATATACATTAACTACTTTAGTAAGAAATAATTTTGATTATATGATATTAGTATTTGTTATGATATTATGTTTCTTTATGTTTGATATATATTTAATTATAGAATATAGAAATAGAAGAAAACAAATAGAAAAAGATTTATTAAATGCGATAATAATAATGAATAATGCATTTAAAAGTGGTATGAATATTATGCAAGCTGTTAGTATAGTTGAAACTGAACTAGAAGGTCCTATAAAAGAAGAATTTAAAAAAATAAATATAGATATTAAATATGGATTAAGTTTAGAAACTGTATTTGATAGATTTTATAAAAGAGTAAAAATAGAAGATATTAAATATTTAACAAGTAGTTTATCTTTAATTAATAAAACTGGTGGTAATATAGTTAAAGTATTTGGATCAATAGAGAAGAATTTTTATGATAAAAAGAAAATTAAAGAAGAAATGAAATCATTAACTAGTAGTAGTATATTTATGTTTAGACTTTTAATATCTATTCCATTGGTATTAATTATAATTATAACTATGTTAAATACAACTTATTTTTTACCTTTATTAACAACTAAGTTAGGAAGAATATTTATATTATTAATAGTATTATTATATATTTTATATATTATTGTTGTAAGAAAAGTTATGAAGGTGGATAACGATGTTTAATATGTTATATAGAAAAAGAACTATAAATAGATTAAGTAAGAAGTTTAAGCTATTAGGTTATAAGAATTATAATGTAATTAAATTTATGAATTATAGATTATTTATTTCTTTAGTTATATTTTTATTATTTCTTATATTTAATAGTAAAGGATATATTTATGGTCCAATAGTGGGTATACTTGTTTACTTTACTTTTGAAATAGTATTGGATAGTAAGATAAAGAAAAGAATAAATAAATTAAATTATGAAGCTATATTCTTTTTTCAAGTATTATCTCTTACTTTAGAAAGTGGTAGAAATTTGCAAGGTGGAATAGAATTAACTTGTAATTCTATAGATAGTGAAATTAGTAATGAATTTAAAGAAACTTTAAGAGAAATTAAATTAGGTAAGAGTTTAAATGAAAGTTTAGTTAGAATGAAAGATAGAATACCTAGTGAAGAAATTAATACTGTATTGTTAAATATAACAGAGAGTGCTTTATTTGGTAATAATGTAGTAGATTCTTTAAATAATCAAATAGATTATTTAAGAGATAAGAAATTATTAGATATTAGAGGTAAAATAAATAAAATGCCTGTAAAAGTAAGTGTTATTTCTGTATTATTTATAGTACCAATAGTAATACTTTTAGTACTAGGACCAGTTATTATTAATTTATTAAAATGAGAAATATATGAATAAAAAAGGATTTACAATAATAGAAATAATTATTTGTCTTGGAATTATTACATTGATTGGTACAATAAGTACAGTAGTATTAGTAAAAAATAATAAAGATAAAAATATAGAAAAAATAACAAACATTATATTAGATGCAGCAAAAGTATTTGCAAATGTGGAAAAAGATGATGATGGAAATAATTATATAAACGAAATAGAAAAAGGTAGAGGTGGAGTGAAAAAACCTTTATCTATTTTAGTAAATAAAGGATATGTTAAAAAAGAAGATGCAAATGTTATATATAATGAATATAAAGATAAAAAAAAATTAGGAAATAATGAAGATTATTATGTTTTACTTTTAGATGGCAGTGAAAGTAAAACAGATAGTTATTTTTGTGAAAATAATCAATATCAGTTAGAAGCATCATGGAAGATAGATAAAAATAAAACATTGTATTTGTGTAATAATAAAGTTAGTAGTGGAAGTTCTTCTAGTTTAAGTGATTTATTAATATTAAATAATAAAGTGTTTTTTGGTTATCCTGATAGAGATGATTATAAAGAAGAGGATAAAGGATTATATATTTTGCCAGATGATGCTGGTAATAGTTTGTATTTTTATGGAAATATTAAAAATAATTATTTGAAATTTTCAAATGAAATTTGGAGAATAGTAAGAATAAATGGTGATGGAAGTATAAAAATAATTCTAAATGATAAAATACCAGTTACACTTTCAAAAGCGAGAATTACTGAAAATGGTAATATAGAAAAAGTTGAACCAGAAGAAAGAATTAATATCGAGGATAAAAAATTGACTTGCTTATATGCTTCGGTCAATTCTAAAAGTTGGCATAATTACTATTGTTTTTATAATTTTGCATTGCAAAATGAAGATGGAACAAAAAAAGATACGTTAGCGTATGATAGTTATGCAAAACAGAGTGAATTTATTTATTATTCGTCAAATGAAGAAGATAGTTCAATTCCTGTTATAGTATACTCAAATTGTAATGTAGTAAATAAATGTGAAAATCAGGATGCATGGCCTTGGTATGAGTATAATTGGAATACAACTATTTATGGTGATAATTCAAATTTGTTACTGCTAGCAAAATTTTGGTATGCAGATAAAATTGATGAGAATTTTGTTTCTTCTAATAGCAAAATGTGTGTAGAATATTATAACGAATCTAGTTATGAGTCAACAGCTACTTTTAAATGTAAAAATAAAGCTGAAAAAGATCAAGTTGGATTGATTAGTAAAAAAGAATATGAGCTTTCTGTTGGATATACAAATAACGGCGAAAAAACACCTAATTCTTATTTGATTGATAACAATATGAGTTTCTTTTTATCGGATTTTTATTCTTCCTCTTCGATATATTATTTTAATAGTTCTGATAAAAAAATTAATTCACAATCTTTAAGTACTTATTATTATAGTGGTTCACCAAAGAATTTACAAATGTCATATAATGGTGTTAAACTTGGTCAATTTAAAATGAATAATGGTAATGGTGCTAATATAACTCATTTTAATTCAATAAATATGAAAGGAATAAGACCTGTAATAAATTTAAATAAAGGTTTGTGTTTTAAAGGAAATGGCTCTCAAGATAATCCATACGAAATAATTGCTGGAGAATGTAATTAAATCTGTCAAGTTTTTATTGCAATATTAATAATTTTATTATAAAATTTAATTAAGATAGAAGAGTAATTTTGTATCTTAAATGTTTTAATTTATGATTCATGAAAAAGATGAAAACAAGACTGTATAACTTCTCTCCCGACCTCGAAATTTTGTTCGGGAGGGGGGTTATAAAGAAGTAAGAATATATATTTTTTTTTGTGTATTAAAAGGAGTGTGATTAAGATGAATCGTAAACAAAAGATAATAGTTAGTATAACAGGTATATTTTTAGTACTAATGATATTAGTGGGATTAACGTATGCTTACTTTTTAACTAAAATAACTGGTAATACTAATACAAAATCTATTAGTGTATCAACAGCAAATCTAGTACTAGAGTATGGAGAAAATACTAATGTAGTACAAGGAATTA
>URLV01000002.1 GCA_900548725.1 uncultured Mycoplasmatota bacterium | reverse complement strand
CTAATATTTATTATCTGATAAAATTAAATTAAGTGGTGCGGTTGAAATTACAATAAAAAAAATTCTATTGTTAGAATTTTCTATATAAACCAATTGCCTTTCCTAATATTGTACAGTTATTTAATATGATAGGAGACATAGTGTCATTTTCAGGTTGTAATCTAATATGGTCTTTTTCTTTATAAAAAGTTTTTAAAGTAACTTCGTTGTCTTCTGTAAGGGCCACTACTATATCACCATTACGAGCTACTTTTTGTTTTTGTACTATAACATAATCTCCATCGTAAATTCCAACATTAATCATTGATTCTCCAGAACATTTTAAAGTAAATATTGTTTCTTTTCTAGGAATTAAACTTGATGGAAGATCAAAAAATTCATTTGGTTGTTCTATTGCTTCAATTGGATTACCGCAAGAAACTTTACCTAATAATGGTGC
Source organism: uncultured Mycoplasmatota bacterium (assembly GCA_900548725.1). Taxonomy (GTDB): domain Bacteria; phylum Bacillota_I; class Bacilli_A; order RF39; family UBA660; genus UMGS1124. Next base: position 67,743 of record URLV01000002.1, on the reverse strand, counting down.
TTTAACTATTTCTTCATTCTTTTCTTCAAATTCGTTTTCGACTAGTAGTTCGATTGTTCTAAATTTATTAGATTCTTTTCTGATTATTCCTTTTTTTTCTAATTGTGCTAAATGTGCATGTGCAGTTGCTGGACTTGATAAATTCATACCAGCACATATTTCCCTAACTGACGGTGGGAATCCATGACTTGCAATGTATTTTTTTACAAAAGTTAGTGTTTCAGCTTGTTTAGCTGTGATTTTTTCCATTAATACTTCACCTCATTAAAATAGTAACATTTTTCATATAAAATGTCAAACAATTGTTTTGTAAAAAAAATAATAATGTTTTGTTTAATATTGATAAGTATTTAGAAGTTTTGTTGAATGACTTTAAATTAGTATTAATTTGTATTAGTATAACAAATCGAACGTCCAGGTTGGTATTTACCTTACTAACTGAATTATTGATGAGTAAAAGTAGTAAGGGGTGATATATGTTCAAAAATTTAGAAAAATTATTGAATAGAATCATTGTTATTTTAATATTACTCTTCTTAGATAAAGAATAATTCAAACAAAAATAAAAACATCCGCCATTCAGTTAGGACGGAATGTTTGCCACACAAAGGTAGACAATCCAACCTACAGGGGGAGGACGTTCTACTAAATTAATAATATCATTTAAAATAAATTGTGTCAAATAAATTTGTGTAAATAGCAAACAAATGTTTTTAAAATATATTGACACGAACAAATATACGTATTAGAATATATATTGTAAAGAGGAGGTAATGTTTATGAAAAAATATTTATTTGATTACAAGGAGGTTATAATTTTTTATTTAACAATAATATTAGGTTTTGTTGGACTCTATTTTAGATTTAAATATTTAAATGCTTAAAAAAGTATGATAAAATTATTATTGTGATGTATATGAAGAAAAGAATATTGATACCATATGCTACTTATGGTAGTGGACATAAAACTATAGCAAATTATATAAAGAATTATTTTGAACAAAATGGTGAATATGAATGTATGACATTAGATTTAATAAATTATTCAGTTCCTATACTTGGTTCATTTAGTAAAAAGAGTACTGAATATTTGATGACTAAACTACCTAGCATATGGTCATTCGTATACTTTATCTTTGATAATAAACTATCATCTTATATATCTGGAAAAATAAATTTAAAGTTATTTGATAATAAAAAATTGAGAAAAGATATAATAGATTTTGATCCTGATATAACTATTGCAACACATTTTTTTGGTAGCGATATAATTAACTATTATAATAAATTAGGATTAACTGATTCTAAATTAGTTACTATTGTTACAGATTATAAATCACATGATTTTTGGTTAAATGTAGTTAGAGGTACTGATGCTATAATAGTTAGTAGTTTAGAAGAAAAATTAAATTTATTAAAAAAAGGATATAAAAATAAACAAGTTTATACTAGTGGTATTCCTATAAGTATGGATACTTTAGAAAATTTAAAAAGAAAAGATTTACTAAAAAAATATAAGTGTGATAATGATAAATTAAATATATTATTCTTTGTTGGTGGAGGTAATGGAGCGTTAATTAATTTAGTTTATTTTAAAGAATTATTAAAAAATAATTTTGATGTTAATATATTTTTTGTTGCTGGTAGGAATAAAGAAGCAGAAAAGAAAGCTAAAGAATATGTTAGAAAATATAAAAGTAAGAATGTTAAAGTATTTGGTTTTGTTAATAATGTTAATGAGTTATATAAAATAAGTGATGTAGTAATTACTAAACCTGGAGGTGCTCAAGTAACTGAATGTATATTATTTAATAAACCTATGATACTTATTAAAAGTAATGGCGGACAAGAAATATATAATAGGAGATATTTAGTTAGAAATGGTTATGCTAAATGGGCTAAAAATAAAAATGTATTTAATAAAGAAGTTTATGAATTAGTTAACAATGATGATGTTAGAAATAAGATGGTAAAAAATATTAGTAAAATAAAACAAGAAAAATCTATTATAAAATTATTTAAAATAGTGGAGAAAATGAAATAAGTTTGTTATAATAGTGTGACTTAGAAAGAAGTGAAGTTATGAATTTACCTGATATGATAGAAGCAAAGAAAAGAACTAAAGATAAAGTTAAATACGAATATTACAATATTGATAATATAGATATGTTTAATGGTAAAAAATATTTTATTAGAACTTATGGATGTCAAATGAATGTTCATGATAGTGAAGAGATTAAAGCATTATTGGAAAGTATTGGATATAAAGAAACTGATATTATGGAAGATGCTGATTTAATACTTTTAAATACTTGTGCTATTAGAGAAAATGCTCATGATAAAGTATTTGGTTTTTTGGGAAGATGTAAACATTTAAAAAAAGATAAAAAAGATTTAATTATAGGTTTGTGTGGATGTATGGCACAAGAAGAACATGTTGTAGATGAAATACTTAATAAGCATAAATATATAGATATTGTTTTTGGTACACATAATTTAAATGAATTACCTACTATGTTAATAAATAAAATGAATAAAACTGATATTAAAGTTTATTCTAAAGAGGGAGAAGTTATTGAAGTTGGTAATTTATATAAGAGAGATAGCAAATATTGTGCATGGGTTAATATAATGTATGGTTGTGATAAATTTTGTACTTATTGTATAGTTCCTTATACTAGAGGGAAACAAAGAAGTAGAAAAAGTGTTGATATATTAAATGAAGTTAAATATTTAAAAGATAATGGGTATAAAGAAGTAACGTTGTTAGGACAAAATGTTAATGCTTATGGTAAAGATTTGGAAAATGAAATGTCTTTTAGTGAACTATTGGAAAGTGTTAGTAAAATAGGAATAGATAGAATAAGATTTGTTACAAGTCATCCTTGGGATTTTACTGATAGTATGATTGATGTTATTAGTAAGTATGATAATATTATGCCTTATATACATTTACCGTTACAAAGTGGTAGTGATAGAATATTAAAATTAATGGGTAGAAGATACACTAAAGAGGAATATATTAAATTATATGATAAAATAAAAAGTAAAATTAAGAATGTTGCTGTTACTACTGATATTATAGTTGGTTTTCCTAATGAAAGTGATGAAGATTTTAAAGATACTTTAGATGTTGTTAACTATTGTAAATATGATAGTGCTTTTACATTTATTTTTTCACCACGTGTTGGTACTCCAGCTAGTATAATGGAAGATAGTATTAGTTTAGAAGTAAAAGAAAAAAGATTAGAAGAGTTAAATAAATTAGTTAATAAATATTCTTTAGAAAATAATAAAAAATTAGTTAATAGTGTACAAAAAGTTTTGTTAACTGAAGTTAGTAGTAAAGATAATAATAAATTGTGTGGTTATACTGAAACTATGAAATTAGTAAATGTGAGTTGTGATAAAGAATTAATTGGTACTATACAAGATGTTTTAATTACTGATGCTAAGTCATTTAGTTTGAATGGAGTTATAAGTGATATTGGTTAGTGCTTGTTTGGTAGGGCTAAATACCAAATATAATGGTGGTAATAATTATAATGAAAAAATATTTAATTTAGTTAAAGAAGGTAAAGCTATTTTTGTGTGTCCTGAAGAGCTTGGTGGATTAACTACACCTAGAATTGGTAGTGAAATAAAAATTATTGATAATACTAAATATGTATTTGATAAAAATGGTAAAGATGTTACTGAAGAATTTGTTAAAGGAGCAAAAGAAGTTACTGAATTAGTAAAAAGATTAAATATAAAAACAGCTATATTGCAATCTAGAAGTCCAAGCTGTGGAATAAATAAAATATATGATGGTAGTTTTAGTGGTAAACTAATTGATGGTAATGGAATATTGGTTGATATGTTACTTAGTATTGGAGTAGAAGTTATTGATGTAAAAGATATAGATAATTATAAATTTTAGTATACTTGTCAATACTTCTTTTTTTTGTTATAATTGATTTACGTTTTTGATACTTTTAATTAATTAGAAAGAAGAGATTATAATGAATAAGATTAAAATAGTAAGTTTAGGTGGACTAAACGAAAATGGAAAAAATACGTATGTGATTGAAGTAGATAATAAAATATTTGTTATGGATTGTGGACTTAAATATGCTAATGATAGTATGTTGGGAATAGATTATATTATTCCAGATTATAGTTACTTAGTTAAAAATAGAAAAAAAATTGTTGGTATATTTATAACTCATGCACATCCTGAGAATATGGGTGGAATAAAAGATTTAAGTGAACTTTTACCTGAAGTTAAAATATATTGTACTAAATATACTAAGAAATATTTGGAATTAGATGGATTTAATCATAATTTAATGGAGGTAATTCCATATAAAAAGATTAATTTTGATAATTTATCTGTTTTCCCAATTAGTGTAAGTCATTCTGTGCCAGATGCAGTAATGTATGTTATTAATACTAAAGATGGTGCAATTGTATATACTGGAGATTTTATAATAGATCCATCTATGAGTGGTAAATATAATATGGATATAGGTAAGATAGCTTATATTGGTAAACAAGGTGTATTATGTTTATTAAGTGATTCTGCGTTTTCTGAAAGATTAGGACATACGAGTCCTAATCATAGGTTAACTGATTTTTTTAGAGATTCTATAAATAGAAGTGAGGGAAGAGTAATATTTACAGTATTACCAATACATTTATTTACTATAGAAGAAATATTTGAAGCTGCTAGGGATGCACGTAGAAAAGTTGTTGTAATGGGTAAAAAGTTACAAAGTGTTATAAATATGGCTATAAGTGAAAAATATATGAATGACTATAGAGATATAATGGGTGATTTAAGTAATGTAAATGATAGTAATTCTATATTGTTAGTATGTGATGATAAAGAAAAACCTTATGTTGCTATAGATAGAATAGTTAGTGGATATGATAAATTTATTAAATTAAATAAAGATGATACTATTATATTTGCTGAACCTAGATATGATGAAAATGAAAAGGTTGTTGTTAAATTAGAAAATGAAATAGCTATGTTAGGTGCTGATACAATAAGTATTCCTAAAGATAAAGAGATTAGTCAACACGCTAGTCAAGAAGATTTAATGTTAATGATAGATTTATTAAAACCTATGTATTATATGCCTGTAGAAGGGGAATATAGATATATGGTTAATAATGCTGAGTTAGCTACTAACTTAGGTATTGATAGTAAGAATATAATATTAAAAACTAATGGAGAGTTTGTTAAGATAGAAAACAAGAAACTTATAGAATGTTATGATAGATTAGAATTAAGTGACGTTTTAATAGATGGTAATACTAATGATGATGTTGGTGAATTAGTTATTAAAGATAGAGAAATGTTAAGTGAGAATGGTATTGTTTTAGTGAGTGCTACATTAGATAAAAATACTAAAAAGGTTTTAGTTGGACCTGAGATAGTTACTAGAGGTTTTATCTATATTAAAGATAGTAAAGAAATGATAGATAATGTTAAGAAGATTAGTTTAGATGTTATAGAAAGTAATATTAATAATAATTATGTTGATTATAATAATATTAAATTAGAAATTAGAGAAAAGTTAAGTAAATATTTTTATAATGAAACTGAATGTAAGCCAATGATTATTGCTGTAATTCAAGAAGTATAGTGATTAGATTTATTTAATCACTTTTTTGTTGCAATTTTTTTTGATTATTGTATAATTAAATTAGATAAAAATATGAAAGTGATGGTAAATAGTATGAAGAAAAATAATATTATTAGAATTTTAATATTTGTATGTTGTTTTTTTGTGTTTGGCTTGAGCGTATATGCTGGTGAAGTAAGATATGCTACTGATGATGCGTCTGCTGATTCAAATATATTGGTTTGTGGTTCTAAACTTTATATTGAGAATATTGAAAAGGATTGTGTAAAAGAAAATGGAAATGCAGAAATTTGTAAATATGCTAAAGTTAATGATGTAAATCAAACAGGCTGGGTTTATAGAAATAAAATAACTGCAAATTATGATACGATGGTTTGTAAAAATGAGAAGGTTTCTAAAATTATTAATGGTACTAGATATTTACAAAATAAGAATATAAATGAAGATTTAAAAAATAAAGGTTATTATTGTGGAATTGGACTTGAAATTGCTTATTGTACAGCAAATAATGATGGGAGTGAAGAATGGTGTCATGTTAAGGATTCTGGAGTAAGAATTCAATCTAGTGCACTAGCGGAATCTCAAAGTGCTGCGGATAATTTTTGCGGAAATAAAACAACAACAACAACTACTACTAATAGTGGAAAATATAGTGTACTATTTTATGAATATGGCGGCTATGGATTAGAATGTAATAATGGAACTTCATATCATTCTGATGGCGTTTGTCAATTTATTGTTGATTCTGGTGGTAAAGCTAAGTTTCCTATATTGCCTTCAGATAATAAATTATTAAAGTATGATACTGGATTATTAATGGGATGGACTAAAGATTTTTCTAATGGTGAACCTGTATGTGAAGGTGGAGACGATGAAACAAAGTATAGAACAGTTGAAAAGAGTAGTGAAACTGTTTTAATAAAGGAAGATACTAAGTATTATGCTTGTTATAAAGAGATGATAGGTGGTTGGAGATACTTACAAGAAGGTGCAGAAGTTTCTATACCTGAAGGTGCTAACAAAATTGAATGTGGAACAAAATTTTGGGTAGATTATTGTATTAACGAAGATGGCATGCAATATTGTTATGGAATTTTAGAAGGAAAAACTAGAAAATTATATAGAAATAAAATAACTATGGAACAATCTGCTGCTAATGTTACATGTGCAGGAGAACAAAAAAATAAATATATGTATGTTGGTACAAGTGGATCTGACTATGCTTGTGGTGAAGCACTTTATGTTACTACATGTAGTGAAGATACTTGTGTTTATAATCAAATTTTAAAACATAATGGTGAAAAAGTTGATGTTTCTAACAAAGCTATTAATAAAAAATATATTTTTGATACTACTGATAAAGCAAAAGAATCTTGTGATTCAAGTTCTAATGATGATTCTAAAACTTGTAAAATAAGTAAAAGTACAAAAAATAAAGGAGAAGATACTTATAGCTTATGTTACGATAAGAATGATAATGAAGAAATAAATAAAAAGAATATAGCAAAATATTATCAATGTAATCAAGGTTATACTTTTGATAAAAGCAGTGTATATGCTATAACAGATGAAAAATGTGTAGGAAATAAGTGTTCTAAAAAATATAATGTTAATTGTAAAATGAATGATTCTAAACCAACTTTAGAAGTTACACCAGGAGTGATTCAGAGTAATAGTAGTGAAGGTGTAATAAGTGTTAAAGCATTATCAAAAGCAGGAAAAATAACAAAATATTACGTTAGCGAGGAGTATTTAGATCCAACTTCTTCTTCGAGTGGTTGGCAAAAAGTAAATGGGGATTCATTTACTATTACAAGTACACCAGGAATTAAATATATTTGGGTAATGGATTCTAAAGGAAATATTAGTAATGGAGTTAGTGGGACTGTTTTGGATAATATTAATACTAATACTACTGCAGAAAAAATTGAATTATATGATGCTAATGGTAATATACAATCTTTGGCAAGTACATTAAGTTATGAAGAAAGTATTAAATCTAATAAATATTTATTGATATCAAATGATTTGATGAATGATTCTAAAGTCGCTGTTAATACATTTAATCCATTTAATATGGAATATAAATTAGAAATTGATTCTCCTACTGTGTCTGTATATGTAACTTTAACGAGTAGTGATTCTAACTATGTTACAGGATATGAACCTAGAACAGTAAATTTAAAATATGGAGTTAATACAATATTAATTAAAATTCAAAATAAAGAAGGAAAAATAAGAACTTATACTATTTTAGTTACAAGAACAGATGATAGAACCAGTGATAATACACTTAGTGAATTATCTGTTAGTGAAGGTAGTTTGAATTTTAATTCTAATGTAACTGATTATAAAGTTGAAATACAAAAAAATACTTCAGTTGTAAATGTTAAATCTAATATTTCAAGTGATAAAGCTAATTATGTTGAGGGATATGAACCTGGTGATGTTAAGATTGAAGGAGATACAACTGTAAAACTTATAAAAGTTATTAGTCAGACTGGAAGTACTCGTACTTATGTTATAACATTTGTGAAAAAAGGCACTGATATTATAAAAGATTCTACGTTACAATTATCTGATTTAGTTATTCCTGGCGTTAATGTTCCTTTTGAATCTGACGTTTCTAATTATAGCTTCAGTGTTGATTACTCTATGGAAAGTATAGATTTAAAATTAAATTTAAATGATCCAAATAGTAGAGTAATAGTAAGTTATAAGAGAAAAAATGATAGTAAATATCAAATAGGTTCTCCAACTGGTATGGGATTAGATGTGGGAGAAAATTTTGTAGAAATTAAAGTAATTAATAGTAATGATGATGTTGCGTATTATAGATTAACTATTATACGTAAAGAATTTGGATTAAATATATCTAATGATAGTACTTTAAAAGATATGAAAGTTTTAGGATATGATATTAAATTTAGTCCTGATAAAAAAGATTATACTGTTAAAATAAAACAAGAAAAATCTTTAGTTATAACTGCTGTTCCTGCTAATAATAGAGCAGAAGTATTTATAAGAGGTAATGATGAATTAACTGGATTTAGTACAGTTAGAGTTAAGGTTGTTGCAGAAAATGGAACTTTTGAAACTTATTCTATTGATATTAAAAAAGATGCTTTTAATAAATCTGTTGAAATTGCTTCGATAATTGCAGGTAGTGTTATAATTTTAATAAGTAGTTGCATAATAATAGTAAAGAAAAATATAAGAAAGAACAAAGAATATCTAGAAGAATAATAGAGGTGTTAAATATGAAAAAGATAATTTTTAAATTGTTTACTTTAGTGATTGTAATTAGTTGTTTGCAAATTAATGTATTTGCGGCAACCAATGCTGATAGTACGCAAAGTAATTTTGAAGAATTGAAGTCTAAATATAATCAAGGTTTGCAAAAAATTACACTTTCTTCTTCAGAAACATATAGTAGTGCTAATGTTACCTTATATGGTAAGGCGGTATGTACTGGTAGTAGTTGTACTAATACATATGCTGCTAGTAATGATGATTCGTTAAAAAATGCATTAAATAAAAGTGTCACTTGTTCTACAGGTGAAAAATATATAGTTTATCAATTAGCTGCTAGTGGAAAAGATAGATTTGATAAAACTAAAAATTCATCATTAAATTATACTGGAGATGGATATTGGAGTGAAGATTATCAAGTTGTATGTACTAATGAATCTAAAGGAACGTATATTGAATTAACTGATAATGGAAATGGTAGTGGAAGTACAACAACTACTACGCCTTCTACTAATTCTAATTACAATTCATCATCTACTGTAAATCAAGAACAAACTGGTGTTACAGCATATTTCATTGTATTAGGGTTAGTTGCACTGATATCTGGTATATTCATGATGTGTGTAAAAAAATATAATTTGTTTAAAAACATTTGATTTTATAATAAAAATGGTATATCATATTTATATAGAATATGATTAATAAATGTAGAAGATAATCGTATTATCTTCTTTTTTAAGGAGTGTTATTATGTATAAAAAAGTTTTGTTGTTTGTAATAATGTTAGTAAGTTTACCACTATTTGTAAATGCAAGAACTGCAAGTAGTTCTGTGTATTCAGGTGGCAATTTAAATGAATGTACAAGCAAATATCAAGATAGTAGTATAAGTATAAATAAAGATATTTATTTTGGTCATTGTATGGAATATAAATGTAGAGATAGTAAAACTAAATATTATAATAATAATAGAGTGACTTGTTCTAATGGAAATATTAATCCTTATGTAAAAATGGAAAAAAATGGATGTGATAATTTATCATGTACAAGTTCGGAAAAGAATAATTCTATTGTAAAATATTGTTCAGTTTTAATGTATTATGATTGTTCTAGAAAAAGTAATGGAGAAAGTTTTTATACTACAACTACTAGAAAAAGATATAATACAACTAAGTCAACAACAACTACTACTCAAACTACAACAACGCAAATTGTTGTTAATACAAAATTAGCTTCATTAACATTATCAATTGGAAATATAGAATTTAATAGTGATATAAATGAGTATCAAATAGAAGTAGAAAGTAATGTTAATTCTATAAACGTTAATGCAGTTCCTGCTGATAGTAACAGTAAAGTCGATATAACTGGTAATAGTAATATTGTTAATGGAAGTGTAATTAGTATAATTGTTACTGGTAGTGATGGTAGTACTAATCAATATAAAATAACTGTAAAAAAAGTTGAAGAAACTAAATTATCAAGTAATGCTAAATTAAAATCACTAATTATAAATGACTATGATATAGAATTTAATTCTAATAAATTTGATTATACATTAATTATTGATAGTGGCGTTAATGAGTTAGATATGTCTATGGAAGCAGAAGATAAAAATGCTAAAATTACAGACGTTAGTGGAAATAATAATTTAAAAGATGGAAGTAAAGTTATTATAAGTGTTACTGCAGAAGATGGAGTTACTGTTAATAAATATAATATAAATATTAGAGTTAAGAAAAAATCTAATTTTATAAAAATATTATTTATAATTGTTTTAATATTATCTATATTAGCTGGTGCTTATTATATATATAAAAAATTTGTATTAAGTAAGAGTGGTGATAAATATGAATATGAATAAAAAAATATTTCTATTTATTATTGCTTTGTTTAGTTTCTTTATTGTAAATAAGAGTGTTTATGCAGAAACTTGCTCATATAAATCAAAAGATGGTAAAACTACTGCATCGTATGAAACTGATGGAAAAAAAATTACTGTAAAGAAATATAAAGGTAAAAGTTATAATAAAAAGTCAAATCTTAAAAATGTTGATAAATGTTATGAATATTTATCTATAGGAAAATCAGGTAGTGTATTTTTGCATAAATTGGGTGATACGACTGATGAAATAGATACTTCCTCTGAAGTTTTAAAGCTTAATGGATACGATAAAGATTCAAAAGAAAATATTTGTGAACTTAGTTTAAATAAAAATACGAATTATAATAATAATATAAATATGAATGATTTAGATTTAGAAATAAAGTCTACATATAGTATTTATTTTAAATTTATAACTTCTGGTAGTGGTATTAGAAAATTTACGGTAACATATGATGGTAAAACGTATGGTGATAATTTAGCATTTAGTGGAACAGATGTTTTAACTGTTCCAACTGAAATTATTAGATCTAGTGTGTCTGAAAAAGTTTCATTTACTATTAATTCTAGTAATGTTGACGACTTCTTTAATTGTAATGTTAGTAAAAATTATTTTAATATTAAAAGGGATGGAAGTCTTTATACTCTATATGCAGAGAAAGTTAATAACAGTAATAGTAATGGTAAAAAAGTTGATTCTACAACAGGAGAATGTCCAGAAGGTTACGTTTCTAAAGATGGAATTACTTGTGTTTTAAATAAGAAAGAGAATGTTGCAAGTAAGCCTTGTCAGGAAGATGATGTGAAAAAAGTATTTAGATTATTTGGATATGTACTTATGATTGCTAAAATTTGTATTCCTTTAATAATAATTATTATGGGATCCTTTGATATTTTTAAAGCTGTTTATGGACAAGATGATAAAGCTTTAGGAAAACAACTTAGAATATTAGTTTGGAGAATTGTTGGGGGATTGACAATATTCTTTTTACCAACAATTGTTGGAGCGTTCTTTAAGATAAGTTCTAATTTAGAAGAAGTTACTGAAAAAGAAGATTATAAAATATGTGCAAATTGTTTATTAGATCCGTTAAATGGACAAGTTTGTAGTGTGAATGAGAATGAGGAATATTTAAATAGAAATACCACAACAACTACTGCAGGTAGAGTACAAGGAACTGGTGGATCTGCTAGTGAAACTGGAGGTAGTGGCTATTCTGGTGGTGGAACTGGTGGAGGTTCTAGATAATGATGAATGAGATAGAGATATCTCTTTTTTTAAAACATTAATTTTATTATTTTACATATTTTTTTAAAAACTTTACATTAAAATATTGCAAACTTGATTATATTTGATATAATTTTTATAGATATAATAAGAAAGGATATGATATATATGAAAGAAGCAAGTGGAGAATTAAGTATGACTGCAGTAGCAGTAGTTGCAATAGCAGCAGTAGGAGTGTTGTTTACAACATTGATTTGGCCTAGTATAAAAAGAGGGATTACTGCTAGTACTAATTGTGCGCAAGCTTTTAATTGTTCTCCTGATGGTAATAGTGGAAAGATGAAGTGTGAATATTGTACAAATGATACATGTTCTACAACCGGTACGGTATATTGTGATGATAAGGATAAAACAGCTACTGGAACTTCAACTGGTGGAATGATAATTTTTTCTAGATAAAAGTGAGGTAATAAAATATGAGAGAGGCAATTGGAGGAACTTGGCTATTTGGGTTGGTAATAACATTTATAGTGTTCTTTGCCTCTTTTTTGGCTATTTCCGTAAATTATAGTAAAGCGTTTAATGTAAAAAATAACGTAGTAGATTTAATTAGTAAATATGAAGGTAATAATTGTAATGCTAGAAAAAATATTGGTAAATATTTAAATGATGTTGGTTATTTGGTTACTGGTGAGTGTACTAATGTTGATGGTGTTGATTATATACCTTATGATTTAAATGGAAATGAGGTTACTGGAAGTAATAAAGGATATTACTGTGTTGCTAAAGATAATACTGGAAGTAATACTGATATAGATAAATCGTATTATAGAGTGATGGTATTTTTTAGGGTAGATTTACCTGTTATTGGTAACTTAACAACATTTAAAATAAAAGGTGAAACAGAATCAATATATTATGCTAAAGATGAAAGTGCTTCAAGAACTTGTAGTTAGGAGATATAGTTATGAATGTTATAGTATGTAATGAAAGAAAAGAATTAAATAATTTAACTATTGATGTAATAAAGAGTGTTGAAGGTGTATATAGTGTTGAAGAATTAATAGGTATGTTTACTAATTTTTTCTTTAATAAAATGATATTAGATGTTACTAGTATAAAAGATTATCATGATTATAGTAACTTAAAGAGATTATTTAGTAATATAGATGGTAATAAAGTAATACTATATTTGAATGAAAGTACTAATAATAAGGAATATATAAGTGATTTAGTTACTTTAGGAGTATATAATTTTACTATTAATTATAATGAAATTTTAGAATTATTTAATAATCCTAAAACTTATAATGATGTAAGTAATTTACAAATAAGTAAAAGTAATTATGATATAAATAAAGAAATTGATAGTGAATTAGGTATAAATCAAGAAAATAAAGAATTTACATTTGAAGATTTTACATTGCCTGGAGAATATGATGGTAATAAAAAAATAATAGGTGTAGTTAATTTAACTGAGCATGCTGGAGCTACTACATTAGTTGTACAGATGATTAAACAATTAAATATTTATTATAAAGCCATTGGGATAGAAATGAATAAACAGGATTTTGTATTCTTTAATACTCCTAGTATTTATTCTTGTACTAATAGGGATGATGTACTTAGAAAAATTAAAGAACATCAAGATGTAGATGCTGTTATAGTTGATTTGAATGAATATGATTCGAAAGAATTTTGTAATGATATAATTTATTTAATGGAACCTGGTACCATTAAGATAACTAAATTACTTAAAAGAAATGGTAAAATATTTGAAGAATTAAGTGGTAGTAAAATAGTACTTAATAGAACAAATATGGATGATAGTAATATAAGTGAATTTGAAGTAGAAACTAAATGTAAGATATTTAGTGTTGTTTCTAACTTTAGAGATAATATAGATAGAGTAATTAGTGTTGATAGATTATTAGTTAAATTAGGATATACAAAATGTAATAAAGAAGTAAAAAAACATGGTTTGTTTAGTAAATTTAGATAAATTTATTGACATTAGATAAGATATTTTTTAAAATAGAGATATAAAGAAAGAAGAGGTATATTATGAATTTATTAAGTTTAGGTGCATTTGACGTTAGTTCTTTTTGTAATAGTACTAAAGATATAATTCAATTAATAGGAGGAATTATTTTAATATTTAAAATTGCTATTCCAATATTAATAGTCGCATTAGGTATATTTGACTTTGGTAAAGCAGTTGTTGCTGATAAGGATGACGAGATAAAGAAACAAACTAAGAGATTACTTATGAGAGTAGTTGCTGGTATTGTTATATTCTTAATACCTAGTATAATATTCTATATTTTTGAAACATTTGCTAGAGGATACGCTGATGATGCTTCATCATTCCAATCATGTAAAGATTGTTTCTTGAGTCCATTAACAAAATGTAATTAAAACAACTTTACTGTTGTTTTTTTTTATGATATACTTTATTAGTATAAATGTAATATTTAGAATGAGGAAATATATGAAAAAGAAAAGAATAGTTAAATTAATTTTATGCTTATATTTAGTTATGTTTGGTTTTAAAACTATTGTATTTGCTGACAGTATACAATGCAATGCATGGGGTGATGCTTTACAAGATTTACAAAATTTATTTGATTTATTAAAAATTATTATACCTTTACTTGTTATTGGATTAAGTAGTTATGATTTTGTTAAAGCTATAACTAGTAAAGAAGCAAAAGACGTTAAAAAAGCATATCAAACTTTTCTTAAAAGATTAATATTAGCGGTTATATTCTTTTTCTTACCAGTATTAATTAATATGTTTTTAGATATGGCTGGGGTTAATAGTACTGTTTGTGTAAAGTAGGTGATATTTAGTGAATTTATTTAGTTTAGGTTCTGCGTCATGGTTTAAAGAAACTATAAATTTATTGATGTTGTGGCTGTGTGATATGTTATATAGAGTAATAGGTTTATTGTATCAGGTGTTTGTTTCTATAACTCAAGTTAATTTGTTTGATAGAGAAACCTTTACACAAATTACTCGTAATATGTATGTAGTTATGGGGATTGCTATGCTATTTATATTTGCGTATAACATTGTGCTTATGATTATTAATCCTGATGATAAAAAGAGTACTGGAAGTACTACTAAAGTAGTTAAAGAAACTATTATATCATTAGTTTTAGTAATATTGCTTCCAACCATATTTAACTGGATGTATGTATTTCAAAATAACATAATTAATTCCGGTATAATAACTAGTATTATACTTAATAATGTTGGAAGTAATGATAATGTTGATATTAGTTGTAATTATTCTGATTATGGATTTGATAATTATGCAACTTATAGTGGTACTGGTATCATAAAAGGTCAGGGAAGTTTTGGTGTCGATAATAAAATAGACGAAATAACTCAAGAGTGTAATAAATTTAATACAAAAACTCAGAAGTTTAAATCATTAAAAGGTGCTTATTTAGTTGCTCCTACAATATTGTCTGCTTTTTATAGACCGACAAATTTTACTTATGATGATTGTGTTACTTTTGTTGAGCAAAATCATGCTTCAGGTGATTTTGGAACTGATGATGATAAACAAATTTGTATTAATTATTACTATGATGTTGAATATTCTAAATTGTCTGGCGATACTTCAAAATTTACTAAAGATAAATATTTGATTAATAGTGCAACAGATGATACAAAAGAAGGAATGGAGTTAAATGCTTTATTTGCTATTGTTTCAGGTGTTATAGCCGCAATTATGTATTTTTCTTATTGTATAGAAATTGGTGTTCGTGTTGCTAAATTGGGAGTATTACAAATACTTTCACCTATTGCTGTGATGCTTAGGATTGTTCCTAAACAAAAAGAAGCTTTTTTTGATAAGTGGTTTAAAAATGTTAAGGATACGTATTTAGACGTATTTATTAGACTATTAATTATCAATTTTGCTTTATTTGCTGTAAGTTTGATTCCTGGTGTTATTAAAACTTTATTTAGTAGTATTGGCGATATTGATAGTAATGGTGTAATACAAGCGTTAGCAACCGTATTTATAATCCTTGGTATATTACAATTTGGTAAAGAGTGTCCAGATTTGATTAAAGAATTCTTTGGAAATAGTGGAAGATTTAGTGTTAAAGGTGGATTTAAGAAACTTAAAGAAAATCCTCTTACAAACGCTACAAGAGCAAGCGTCTATGGGGCTACAACAGGAAAAGGTTTTGGTGGAATAGTTGGTGGAGCATTAAGTGGTGCTATTCGTGGTGCAACTGGTGGTTATGATAAAGCTGTAAAGGGAATTGATAAAATAAGAACTGAAAAAGCGAACGGATCTACTTTATATGGAAGAACACTTGACAGGGCTAGATTGGCTGTTGGTATGGAAACAGTAGCAGATGCAGATGAAAGACGAGCAAATAGAGAAGTAGAAGGTAAGTGGCATATTACTGAGAGAATGAAGAGAAATGACGAAGCAATGAAAAATGCTAAAAAGATTAAATCTACTGTAAAAGATGCATTGAATAAGGAAGATACTAAGCAAACTTATGATGTTAATGGTGTAACTGGTAATTTGTATCAATTACATAAATATGAAGAAGGTTTATATCAAGCAATTTCTGGTGCAAAAACTGATACTGAAAAAGCTAAAGCATATCAAGCATATCAACAATTTCAATCAAGGCTGGTTGAAGTTGAGAAAAAAGCTGTCAATGATGTTGTTGGTAATGCATTGAAAGCTAAAACACAAACAGAATTGCAAAATTTAAATGATGATTATAATATTAAAGGTGTGGATGTTGGTACAATTCAATCAGCTGCAAATGCTATCGTTTCAGAAGCTTCAAAAGGTGCTTTGGGTGTTAAATATGATAAAGATGGTAAAGAAATTGCAGGTACTGGTTGGAAAGAGAACAGTATTGATGATGCTGCTACGTTAGGTAGACTTATGGGTGCTTTAGGTAATGAATCTGCTCAATTAGCACAACATTCACAAAAAGACTTTGGCGAAAATTATGATAGACATGTTGCTAATAGAAATGTAGTGAAAAAAGAAGGAAGTTCTGAAAAGAAATAGGAGGAATAAAAAGTGGATAATAATAGTTATTTGATACCAGCTAACTCGAAGAAATCAATGTTGATACTTGGTTTCTTCAATGTTACTGATTTGATTATATTTGGTACAGGACTTTTACTTACATTCTTGTTGTTATTTACACCTAAAGATAGTTTAAAACAATTACTCTTTATAATAAGTCCTGCATGTATAGGAGCGTTTTTAGTACTTCCTATACCTAATCATCATAATATAAGAACATTTATAAAAAATGTATATATGTATTTTACAAATAGAAGAACATATTTTTGGAGAGGTTGGTGTATGAAACATGGCGAAAAATAATGCTAGTAAATATACAGAAGATTGGGTTCCAATAAAAAATATAAAAAATGGAATGATACAATTAGAAAATAATTATTACGTTACTGGAATAAGAATAGAACCTAAAAATATATTTATACTTGATTATCAAGAACAAAATAATATAATATTTAACTTAAGAAATTTTTATAACGTAATAGATTATGAATTTTGGTTAGTGGTATGTGATAGACCTGTAGATATAAATATGTATTTAGCTCAATTACAATTAATGTATGCAAATGCACAGACTCAACAAATTAGAAAACTTATACAACAAGATATAGATAAAGGAGAAAGTTTTAGAACTACTACTGTAAATGCAGTTGATACTGAATATTATATTTTATTTAGAGATAAAAAATTGGAAATATTACAAAAAAGAATACATAATTTAATAGCTAACTTAGCTACTAGTGGGTTAAATTCTAGGCAAGTTAGTGATGATGATTTAAGAGTTATATTAGATAGTTTCTTTAATGGAAATATGAAAACTGAGTTTGGGACGGTGATGAGTAGTGTCTAGTACATTTAAAAGTGAAATTGCTCCTAAGGGTATTGATTTTAAATTGAATGATTTTGTTATAAGTGATAAGTATTGTACTATACTTACCATAATAAATTATCCTAAATTAATACCTCCTGGTTTTTTAAGTAATATAACTAATTTACCTGGAGTTAAAGTTGTTGTTAAACATATTCCTATTGAATTTAGTACTATGAGTAAAATGATTAATAAAGAGATTGCTGATTTAAAAGAAAGATATCAACATGAAAATGATAGAACAATGCAAGAATCAATAAGACAAGATTATGAATCATTAGAAAGTTTTGTTTCTATGCTTGCTGCTACTCAATCTAAAATATTTGATTTTCAAATGCATGTTATGTTAAGCGCTGATTCAAAAGAAGAATTAGAAATTAAGAAAATGCAAACTAGAAACTACTTGGATGCATTAGGGATGAGAGGTATACCAATGATGTTTGAACAGGAAAAAGTTCTTAAATCAATGATACCAATTTTTCCAAAACAAGATATTGAAGAAAGAGTTGGTATTCCTATACCAAGTCCTACAATTGCTGCAATGTATCCATTTGTGTTTGATAGCATAAAAGATCCGGGTGGAGAGTTTACTGCCCCAACATTATTAGGAGTAGATTTTTCTGGAGGAGTTGTTTTATTTAATCAATTTTTATATCAAACAAAAAAAGAGTTTAATAGAAATAATGCAAATATGATTATTTTAGGTACAAGTGGTAGTGGTAAAAGTACTGCTGCTAAATTGATGCTTAGAACTCACATACGTAATGGCTGTCAATTAATTTGTATTGATCCTGAAGGTGAATTAGAAGAAATGACGAAAGCCTTTGGTGGAGATTTTATTGATTTAGGTAAAGGTGGAGATTTTGGTATAATTAATCCACTTGAAGTAATTGCAGATGCTGATGAAGATGAATTAAAACAAGGGTTAGGTTATACTATACTTACACGTACTTTACAATCATTGAAAGCATTTTTGAAATATTATAGTCCTAATGTTGAAGAAGATGTCCTTGCAATGTTTAGTGAAGTTGTTCAAGATACTTATAAACGTTTTAATATAGATTTTAATACTGATTTTAGTAATTTTACATCTAGGGATTATCCAACGTTTGATGATGTATATAGTACTATTAAAGGAAGATTATTATCTATGCCTGAAGCCACACGTGAAAAAGATGTTATGGAAAGGCTTGAACTTAAAATTCGTCCATTTGTAAAAGAATTAAGATACTATTTTAATGGTCATACAACTATTAGACAAGATAGTGACTTTATGGTATTTAATATAAGAGAATTAATGAATAGTGATGAGAGTATAAGAAATGCATTGTTCTTTAATATATTAAAATATGCTTGGGGTTTATGTTTAGATCCTAGTGTTAATACAGTGCTTATGGTTGATGAAGCTCATGTGTTACTTGGTGGTAGAAATGAGTTGGGTGCTGAATTTTTAGCTCAAATGCAAAGACGTAGCAGAAAATATAATACTGGTACTATAATAATTACTCAACAACCTACAGATTTTGCTGCTGAAAATGTTATAGTGCATGGTAAAGCAATATTTGATAATGCATCATATTATCTAGTTATGGGACTTAAGAAACAAGCTGTTGAAGATTTAAGTAAATTAATAGATTTGAATGATAATGAAAAGGAAAGTATAAAAGGCTATAGTCAAGGTGAAGCATTGTTTGTTTGCGGAGCTAGACGTATGAGAATAAATGTGGTATTAACTCAAGAAGAGTTAGATTCATTTGGTACTGGTGGAGGACTTTAATAGGTGGTGATAAGTTATGAAAAGAAATATATTTAGAGTTATTGGACTTTTAGTAGTTTTTCTTTTTGTAACTTTTTTTAGTGTTAAAGTAGATGCTGCTAGTTTTAAATATAGTGATTTTGATTGGGATGAGTTTGCTAGTAAGAATAAAACTTTTTGGGTAAGTAGTTGTGAAACTAGTAAAGATCCTAATTGTGTTGATAGAGTTTTAGCTACTAAGAAGAAATTTTATACACAATTATATAAGTTACTTGCTAAAGTTCAAAGTCAGTATCCTAGTCAAAAATTAATTGATGATAATATTATAATTGCAACTGTTTTTTATGGTCTTGATAGTGATTCATTTCGTGATCCTATTGATAATGAATCTAATCCATATAATTTGGATGCTAATGATGATGATTCAACTTATTTAGGAGAAGTTGATGAAAGTGCTAAAGAATATTTTAAAAATGAAACTAATAGTTTAAAAACCTTAATTAATGCTTTTATTGGTTATAAAACAACTTGTTATACTGAAACTGAGGAAACTCCTTCTAATGATACTTGTTCTTCTGGGAAAACATTAATAGATAATAAATGTGTCATTGTTATTGATGATACTTTGAAAAGTAATTTTTGGGATAAATTGGGTTTAAATTTTGATAGTGATTCTGCCAAAAATAGATGCAGTTCTTTGGCTAAAGAAAAAGGATATAATAATTCAAATATTAAAGTTAATTCTGATAAAGAGGTAAATGAGGAGTTTTATTGGGATTTTTTAGAAAATACAAATTATCTTGATAATAAAAGTCATTTACAAGATTATTATATTTCCGTTTTAGCAAAAACCAAATATAAAACTATGAAAGAATTAGAAGCTGATACTACTACATATGAAAAGTATAATGAAGAAATAAAAGAAGTTCGTAGACGTATTATTAAAGGAATTAAAGAAGTATTAGAGTATTATAAAGGTATAAGCGATCAATATAATAAAATGTGTTCTGATGGATATTTGTGGCCAATTGGTAGTTCAAATGTTTCTGATAGCGACGGTAAA
The DNA here is from genome assembly GCA_900548725.1 of uncultured Mycoplasmatota bacterium. Lineage (GTDB taxonomy): Bacteria > Bacillota_I > Bacilli_A > RF39 > UBA660 > UMGS1124. Next base: position 46,978 of record URLV01000002.1, on the reverse strand, counting down.
CAAATTGCTATAGAAGAACCTGAAACTACGTCTATTACAAGTCAATTTGGTAAGCGTACTCATCCTATAAGTGGTAAAGAACGTAATCACAATGGTATAGATATTGGTGCTACAAGAGGTACTACTAATGTTATTGCAGTTAAAAATGGTGTAATTTCTAAAGTTGTAACTGGATGTATAGAAGGTAATACAAGTTGTGGCGGAGGATATGGTAATCATATAATTATTGAGCATCAGGATGGTAATTATACTTTATATGCTCATTTGTATGAAGATAGTGTTATGGTTAACGAGGGTGATTCTGTTATAGCAGGTCAAGTTATTGCAAAAGTTGGTAGTACTGGTAGTAGTACTGGACCTCATTTGCATTTTGAAGTTCGTGTAGGAGAACAGGAATCTAGTTCTGTTCAAGATCCGTTAAATTTTGTAAGTCAATCATCTCCTAGGTCGAGTGGTGGTACATGTAGTTCAGGTGGAACAGCGGGTAGTGAATTTTTAAAAATGCTTCATTATTTCGAAGGTGGTTGTTCTGCAAAAACTAGTGGAAATAATTATGTTGTTGATGATGATGGATATGGGATTCCTACAGTTGGTTATGGAGTAGCTCTTAAATATAATATAGAAAATTTTAAAAAATATGGAATAGATGTTAATGGTATGTCGTTTGGAAGTTTAATACCAATTGATATTGTTGATAAGGTTGAAAGTGATGAAGTAAATTCTTTTTCTGAGAGTGTAAAAAATAAATTATCAAAAGAAGGAGTTACATTAGAACAATATCAAATTGATTGTTTAATTATGATTTCATATCAATTTGGTAATATTGGTAATTTTCCAAAAATGTATAAACAATATGGTAATACTGATACATTGAGAGATGTTGTCTATAGTATATCTGGAGGAAAACCATCTTGGCATTATTTTAAGAGTAATCCATCAACTCAAAATGGTAGAGCCGAGGCAACTTGGAATTTATTTCATAATGGTAAATATACTTATTCGGATAATTGTTAGGAGTTAAATATGAAAAAAAAAGATAATTATATATTATTAATAATTATAACTTGTATATTAGTTTCTGTTTTGGGATTATTGTATTTAAATAAAACAGAATCTAATAATGATGATAAAGAAGAAACTAAATATTATTTATTAAATGATTATTCTAGATTTTTTACAATAAATTCTTGTATAAATAAGTATGTTACTTCTTTACAAAATAATAAATATGATAATGTTTTGAAGTTGTTAGATAAAAACTATGTAGAGGAAAATAATATTTCTTCAGATAATGTCAGTAATTATGTAGATAATTTAGATGGTAACTATAATTACATTACTAAGAAAGTATTTTATACTGAATTAAGTGAAAAAGTTATTAATTATTATGTTAAGGGATATTTAGTTAGTGATGAATTGGATAATATTAGTAATGATAAAATTGATAAGTATTATATTGTTAAATTTGATTTAACTAATAATTTATTTAGTATAACTCCTATTGATGGTAATAAATATATGGAGGTTAGTAATGAATGATTTAAAATATAATAAAAAAATAATTGTTGTATGTTTGTCATTAGTATTTATTGTAATTTTAATTGTTATTTTATCAAATTATAATTTTGGTGAAGATAAAAATATAGATAATGAGTTTGGTATTAAAGATCATTATGATATCAATGAAATTAATTATTTATATATTTCAACTGAAGATGTTATAAGAAAATATTTTAATGATTATAAAAATATATTAATTAATAATAAAGAAGAAGCTTATAATTTGTTAAATAAAGATTATAGAGAAAAAAGATTTAATAATTATGATAATTTTTTAAGTTATTTAGATAATAATGTGACAGAGTATACTTATTCATTGGGTATAGATAAATATAGTGTTTCTAGTATTAATGGAAAGAAAGTTTATAACGTTATTGCTAATAACAAGAATCAATTTATATTTAAAGAAAATTCTATTATGAATTATGAGGTTTATTTAGATGATTATACTGTAGAAATTAAGTGAGTTAGGTGGTGAAATTATGGGTACATATAGAGCTAGTAGAAATAATAATGATGTAGTTAGAGAAGAAGAAAAAAGTGAAAAAGAGCAAAAAAAAGAATCTACTGCTAAAGCTGTAGATGTTGGTTTAGAAACAGGGCTTGATATTTATACTGCTGGTGCTTTTAGTAAAGTAAAAAATACAGTTACAAGTGTACCTATAGTTGGTAAGATGGCACAAAAGAAATGGGATAAATCTGTTAATAAAGCTGCTGGTATGTTATCTAAAACACCGATTGGAGATATTGCTAAAAAGGCAGATGATGTTGGAATTACTGATACAGCAAGAGGTGTTAAGGATGCTTATAATATGGCGAGTGGGCAAATATCTAGTAATAATTCTACTACTAATACTAATAATAGTTCTAATAAATCTAATATATTAAATAATTTATCTAAGTTAAAGGGTAAAAGTAATAATAAAAGTAGTTTATTTGGGAGTGGTTCTTTTAAGGCAAATAATTTATTGTCATTTAAAATGAAATTAATTATTGTTGGAAGTTTTGCAGGATTTTTATTATTTATTATGATTTTTATGACTGTATTTGCAGAACCTGATGATGTCAATATGGGACTAACTAATAATACTGAATTATCAAGTAAGGGTGGTATGGTAACGGAGGAAGAAATTGCTAATAAATTAGTATATTTAAATGATACAGATTTAGGAAATAGTGAATTAAATAAAGACTCTATTTATGTTATTACGATAACAGATTTAGAAACTGTTGATGAAGGTATTAATACTATAAAGAATATTATGAGTGAATATAATTTTTATATTAAACCTACTGGTAATACTGAGGTTGATACAAAGTTAAAAAATGAATTTCAAGATAAAGTTCTTGAAAATGTTGATAGTCCTTTGAATGAAATATATAGTAAAATATATTTAAATTCTGGGAATATATCGGGAGAAGTGGGTGAAGCAGCTAAAATAAGTAAAGGTGATAGAATGAAATATTTATTTCCTGATGGAACTCCAAATTCTGAATCTCAAATGTCAAAATATCTAACTACAATAACTGTTCCTGCTTGTAAACAAGATGGAAGTGTAAGAAATATTAAAATTACTCTTCATAAAAATATTGCTAGTGAGGTGGAAGCTGTATTTAATGAACTTGCTGCAATAAAATTTCCTGTAAAGGATGCATATGCTTATAGTTGGAGACAACAAGCAAGTGGAACAGGAAGCAGATCTCATCATAGTTATGGTGTAGCAATAGACTTAAACGCTAATGATAATCCTGCAGTGTATTGGGGAAGATCGCCTGATAAAAATAGTGCTTTTTATAATAATGATAGGGTTGTAGCAATATGGAAAAATCACGGATTTTATTGGGGTGGAGATTGGAGTAAAAAATATTATGATCCAATGCACTTTAGTTATACAAATCATTAGGAGGATGAATGAAAAAAATAATGTTGATCTTTATAGTAATATTATGTACGGCTTGTTCTGCTAATTATGATATCATTATAAATGATGATGGTATAGAAGAAAAAAGTAGTATTTTAATAAATAAAAATGAAGAAGATTATGATAAATTAATTAGTGATTTTAATGCTAATTTATATGGTGCAATAGAAAGTATTAATAATAAAGATAATTTATTGATTGAAAATATAGATAATAATAATGTATATGGTATAAATTATTATAATAAATACAATTTTAATAATTATGGTCAATCAATTTTATTAAAAGAATGTTATGAGAATGTTGATGTATATACTAATAGTGGTTATTTAAATATAAATACTTCGGATAATTTTAAGTGTTTTGAGTACTATAATTATTTATCGAATATTAATATTACAGTTAAAACCGATTATAAGTTGAGTGGCAATTATGATAATAAAGATGGTAATACATATATATGGAATATTGATAGAACAAATTACAATAGTAAGCCTATTAAAATATCTTTAAAAATTAATAAAAATAATATTAATAATCAAAGTAATGTTTCTAAATTTTTTGTTATTATAATTTATTTAATTGTTATAACAATATTATTTTCTTTTGTGGTAATTTATAATAAGGTAAAAAAATCTAATAAATAGTATAGAAAAAATATACTATTTGTTTTATAATAATTGTATTGAAGGGATGTTAAGAATGAAATTTAATGTAAGTTCTAAGGATTTAATAATATTTGTGGTATTTTGTATATTTTTATTATTTATGTCTAGTATTGCGGTTAGTAATGCAGTTAGTATAATTAATACTGGTGAGTTTTTAGGAGTTAATCCATTTTTAGGTTTTGGGCCTAAATATATATTTGGTACATTATTATTGTTTTTTATTATTTTAATTGCTATTTTTGCGAGTGTATCAAGTTATATATTTGATAGAGAAAAGGGTAAAGGCTTTGGATTAAATATTGGTGAAAAAGATGAAAAAGGTTATGCTAGATGGTCTAAAGAAAAAGAAATAAAAAATGCTCCAAAAGTAGTTAGAGTTCCTATTAGTGAAAAGGATTGTAAAGCAGCTGGTGCAGTATTAATAAATAATGGTAAAGATATGTGGGTTGATAATAGTGAAAATCATACATTAGTTATTGGTGCTACTGGTAGTGGTAAAACTAAAAGTGTTGTAGATCCATTAGTTTATAGTTTAGCTAAAGCTAAAGAAAGTATGATTATTACTGATCCTAAAGGTGAAATATATAAAGAGCATTCAAATATGTTAAGAGATAGAGGATATGATATTATTGTCCTTAACTTCCGTGAACCACAACATGGTAATTGTTGGAATCCATTAACACTTCCATATCAGTTATATAAAGCTGGTAATACTGATAAAGCTACAGAATTAGTTGATGATGTTGCACTAAATATTTTAAAAGATAAAAAAGCACAAGATCCGTTTTGGGAAAATAGTGCAGCTGATTATTTTTCTGGTGTTGCTTTAGGTTTATTTGAAGATGCAAAAGAAGATGAAATTAATTTAAATTCAATAAATTATGTAACTACTGTTGGGGAAGATAAATGTCCGCCTAGTAATTATATTAAAGAATATTTTAATATGAAAGGTGAATCAAGTACACCATATGTATTTGCTAGTAACACAATAAATTCTCCTACGGAAACAAAGGGGGGTATTTTATCTGTATTTAGACAAAAAATAAGATTATTTGCTTCTCGTGAACAATTGTCTGAAATGTTATCAAGAAGTGATTTCAATATGAGAGATATAGGTAAGAAACCTACTGCTGTATTTATGGTAATTCATGATGAAAAAACCACATATCATGCATTAGCTACAATATTCATTAAACAATGTTATGAAACACTTATTGATGTAGCACAAGAATGTGGTGGCAAATTACCTGTTAGAACAAATTTTATATTAGATGAGTTTGCAAATATGCCTCCTTTAAAAGATGTTACAACAATGGTAACTGCTGCACGTAGTAGACAAATTAGATTTACGTTTATAATTCAGAATTTTGCGCAATTAAATGATGTTTATGGTAAAGAAGATGCAGAGACTATACGTAGTAACTGTGGTAATTTAATTTACTTATTAACGACTGAGCTTGCTGCTCTTGAAGAAATTAGTAAATTATGCGGGGAAAGGAAGAGTAAAGATAAAGAAAAAACTGCTTCAACTCCTCTTGTAACAGTTAGTGATTTACAAAAAATGAAATTGTTTGAAGCAATTATTATGCGTTCAAGATTAAATCCATTTAAAACTAAATTAAAACCTAGCTTTGAAATTGACTGGGGTGAAAAATTTCCTTTAGCAGAATTTCCTGAACGTGCAAAAGGTGAAATTGGAATATTTGATTTAAAAGATTTTGTAGATAAAAGAAGAAAAAATAAAGTTATGGATGGAATGAATAACCAAAGTCCATTTGGTGGTGGTTTTGGATTACCTGGTGGTGCTAATCCATTTGGTGGAGAAAAATTTAATCCATTTCAAAATTCCGTTAGTTCAAATAATAGTCTTCCTCCAAATCCATTTGATGGTGGTGGAGAAGTAGATGTTGATGAACTTTTGAAAAAAATTGATGCTAAGATTGCAGAACTTGAAGAAGAAGAAAGACTTGAAAAAGAAAATGCAGGTAAAAAAGAAGAAGTTCCAGAAATCGAAAAGAAAGATATGGATAAAGTTCTTGAAGAATTTAAATTTGACTTGGATGAAAGTATGAATCAGAAAAATGATAAGTCTGATGATATTGAAATATTAGATGCAAATGCCAATGATGCTAATAAAGATGTTTCAAAAACATTTAATGATTTACTTATGGAAAATTCTAATGATAAAATAGAAGATAAAAATAAATTGGAAGATAAAACTATTGTAAATAATACTAATAGTAATGCAAATATTACAGATGATCAATATTTTGATGATTTCTTCCAAGATGAATAAAAAAAAGAAACTAAAGTATTTCGTCAAAACCTTTAGTTTCTTTTTCTATGTACATTGGTCTTTGTTTTGTTTCTATATAAGTTTTACCTAAGTAAGTTCCAAGAATACCAATAAATAATAATTGCAAGCCACCCATAAATAAACTAATTACAATAAGTGAAGCATAACCTGGTGTGTCTTTTCCTAATATTAGTGTTTTAAAAATTATTACTAATATATATAATAATGAAAGACTAGAAGTTATTGCACCAATGAATGTTGATAAATATAATGGTTTAATTGAATAGTTTGTTATTCCTGTTAATGCATATTTTATACTTGATTTAGTATCAAATTTTGTTTTTCCGCTGAATCTTTCTTCTACGTTGTAATACATATATTCTGTGTTAAAACCAATCCACGAAAACATTCCTTTTGTAAATCTATTTTTTTCCGTTAAAGATAATATTGCATCTTTAACTGATTTATTGAACATTCTAAAATCACTTGCACCATCAACTAGTTTTGTATCTGATAATTTATTTATTAATCTATAAAAATTTTTTTTCATTATTCTATTAAATACATTTTCTTTATTTCTATTTTTCATTACCATTGCTATTTGGTCTGTTTCTGGATGTTTTTTTAAATAGTCCAACATACTAATTATGTATTTGGGGTTTTGTTGTAAATCTGCGTCTAGAATACATGTGTATGTTCCATTGCTTCTTTTTAATCCTGCATATATTGCAGCATCTTTACCAAAATTTTTACTAAATGAAATATATTTGATATTTTCATTGCTTTTAGATACTGTCTTTATTTTATCTAAAGTTTTATCTTTGGAGCCATCATTTATATATATTATTTCGTAATCTATATTTTTTAATGATTCTATTAATTTTTTATTTAATTCATTTATATTTCCTTCTTCATTATATGAAGGAATTAATATTGATAATAACATTTTTTACACCTCATTATAATTATAACATTAAATATAGAGTAAGGGTAATATTAATTATAGTTATTGATAAATAGAGTAGTTTTTTTGTGATTTTATAATTTTTTATGGAAATTTTAAAAAAATTTAAATTTTTGCTTGCATATTTACTAAGATTAGTATATAATTTATTTTGTATTCATTTGGCTATGATGTACGAGGTGGCTGATACACTAGGCGGAGTTGTTGCTTTGAATAGTTATTGGGGAATTCGTTACGGAGCTATGTTTATACAAAGATATAAACGAAGGGAGGACATATAAAATGTCAAAAGTAAGAATCAGATTAAAAGCTTATGATCATAAAGTGCTTGATGATACTGCTAGTAAGATTGTTACTACTATTAAAAGAATTGGTGGAGAAATATCTGGACCGATTCCTCTTCCTACAGAAATTGAAAAATTTACTGTATTAAGAGCGGTACATAAATATAAAGATAGTAGAGAACAATTTGAAAGACGTACTCATAAAAGACTTATTGATATAAAGAATCCTAGTAAGGAAGTTATTGATGCTTTAACTCACTTAGATGTTCCAAGTGGTGTTGATGTAAAAATAGAAACAAAATAGTTGGAGGGAAAAGAAATGAAAGGAATCTTAGGACGTAAAATCGGTATGACCGAAAAATTTACGACTGATGGTAAAGTTATTCCTGTTACAGTAATATCTGTTGAACCAAATGTTATAACTCAAATTAAAACAGTTGATACTGATGGTTATAATGCTATTCAATTAGGTGTTGTTGATAAAAAGGAAAAACATGCCACAAAACAAGAAATAGGACATGCTAAAAAAGCAGGTGTTGCTCCTAAGCGCTTCTTAAAAGAAATCAGAGTTGAAGATACAACAACTTACGAATTAGGAAGTACTATAAAAGCCGACACATTTGAAGCTGGAGAAAAGGTTGATGTTACTGGTACTAGTAAAGGTAAAGGATTTGCTGGTGTAATTAAACGTCATAACCAATCTCGTGGACCAGAAACACATGGTTCAAGATATCATAGAAGACCAGGATCAATGGGAACTATGAGACCAATGAGAGTATTAAAGGGTAAAAAGTTAGCTGGACACATGGGAAGTGAAACAGTTACTATTCAAAATCTTGAAATTGTTGAAGTTAACGTAAATGATAACTACATTTTAGTTAGTGGAAATGTTCCAGGAGCAAAGAATTCATTAGTTTTAATTAAATCTGCTGTTAAAGGAAACAAGAAAGTTGAACCTAAAGAACTAGTTAAATATGAAACTGAGGAAGAAACTGTTATTGATACAGTAGAAGAAGTAGTAGAAGATACTAATGTAGAAGATTCTACTGAAACTAAAGAAATCGAGGAAACTACTGAAGCATAACTTCAGTCGAAAGGAGATTTATAATGGCAAAAATAGATGTAATTAACCTTAAGGGTGAAAAAACTAGTGATTTAAAACTTAATGATAATATTTGGAAAATTGAAACTAATGATATCGTTTTAAAGAAAGCAATTGATTTACAACTTGCATCTTTAAGACAAGGTACACATAAAACTAAAACTCGTGGTGAAGTTAGCGGTGGAGGAAGAAAACCATATAGACAAAAAGGTACTGGTAACGCAAGACAAGGTACTATTCGTGCTCCTCATTATAGAGGTGGTGGAGTTGTATTTGGTGTTACTCCAAGAAGTTATACTTTCAAAATGAATAAAAAGGAAAGAGGACTTGCAATTCGTTCTGCATTAACTGATAAAGTTAATAATAAAGAATTAGTTGTAATTGATAGTTTAAATATTGATAGTGTAAAAACTAAAGATATTAAAAAATTAATGGCTGATTTAAAATTAGCTGGTAAAGTATTATTTGTTACTGAAAATGATGCTGAAAATTTATATTTAGCTACTAGAAATTTAGGATATGCTTTAGTATTAATGGCTAATGAATTAAATGTTTATGACATTGTTAATGCTGATACTATGGTTGTAGAAGAAGGAGCAGTTAAATATATAGAGGAGGTGCTTAAATAATGATGAATAGTGAAATTATTATTGCACCAGTTATAACTGAAAAAAGTCAAGTATTAGCTACAGATGGTAAGACTTATGTATTTAAAGTTGATGCACGTGCTAATAAAACTCAAATAAAACTTGCTATTGAAGATTTATTTAATGTTAAGGTTAAGAGTGTTAATACACTTAATACTAAAGCAAAAGATAAAAGAGTTGGTAAGTATACTGGGAAGACTAAGACTTATAAGAAAGCTTACGTTACTTTAGTTGACGGTCAAGCTATAGAAATGTAAGGCGGTGTAAATAATGGCTATAAAAAAATATAAACCAACGACTAATGGTCGTAGAGGTATGAGTACTTTAGCTAATGAAGAGTTAACTACTAGTAAGCCTACTAAAAGTTTATTAGTTAAAAAGACTAAAACTGGTGGTAGAAATAATCAAGGTAGAATGACAGTTCAACACATTGGTGGAGGAGCTAAAAGAAAATACAGATTAATAGATTTTAAGAGAAATAAATTTGGAATACCTGCTAAAGTTACAACTATTGAGTACGATCCAAATCGTAGTGCAAATATAGCATTACTTACTTATAAAGATGGAGAAAAAAGATATATTATCGCTCCTAAAGATTTAAAAGTAGGTATGATAGTTGAAAGTGGAGAAGCTGTAGATATCAAAGTTGGTAATGCAATGATGATTAAAAACATTCCAGTTGGTACAGTTATTCACAATATTGAATTAAATCCAGGTAAAGGTGCTAGTCTTGTAAGATCTGCAGGAAGTAGTGCTCAAATATTAGGTAGAGAAGATAAATATGTTATGATTCGTCTACAAAGTGGTGAAACAAGATTAGTACTAGGTACTTGTATGGCTACAGTTGGTGTAGTTGGTAACGAAGACTATGAACTTGTTAACATCGGTAAAGCAGGACGTACTCGTCATATGGGAATCAGACCTACTAACCGTGGTAGTGTAATGAACCCTAACGACCATCCACATGGTGGTGGTGAAGGACGTACACCAATAGGAAGAAAAGGGCCTGTTACTCCTTGGGGTAAACCAGCTCTTGGACTTAAAACTCGTAAAAATAAGAAAGCTTCTAACAAATTAATCGTTAGTAAGAGAAAGAAATAAGGAGAGTGTGTTTAAATGGCAAGAAGTATTAAAAAAGGTCCTTTCATAGATGGACATCTAATGAAAAAGATCGAAAAATTAAATGAAGAAAATAAAAAAGAAGTTGTTAAAACTTGGTCTCGTCGTTCAACAATCTTTCCTGAATTTGTTGGACATACTATAGCAGTTCATAATGGTAAAGAATTTATTCCAGTTTATGTAACTGAAGATATGGTAGGACACAAATTAGGCGAATTTGCTTTAACTCGTAAATTCGGCGGACATGCAGGACAAAAGTAGGAGGTAAGGATTAGATGGAAACTTTTGCAATTCATAAATCTGCTATGGTTGCTCCAAGAAAAGCTAGAATGACTCTTGATTTAATAAGAGGAAAGAAAGCTAGTGAAGCTATGGCAATATTAAAAAATACTAATACTAAGTCAAGTAGATTAATAAGTAAAGTTTTAAATAGTGCATGTGCTAATGCAACTAATAATTATAATATGAAATTCGAAGATTTAGTAATATCTGAATGTTTTATCAATCCAGGACCTGTACTTAAAAGATCTAAAATTGGATCACGTTCTAAGGTTGATAGAAGAGATAAAAGAACAAGTCATATAACTGTTAAAGTTAGTGACGGAGTTAAGGAGGCAAACTAATGGGACAAAAAGTAAATCCTAATGGTTTAAGATTAGGTGTTAATAAAAATTGGCAAAGTAATTGGTTTGCTGATAAAGATTATGCAGTTAAATTAAATAACGATATCAAAATTCGTGAATATTTATTGAAGACTTTATCTGATGCTGCTGTTAGTAGTGTTGAAATCGAAAGAAGAAAAGATAAAGTTGAAGTTAAAATTCATACTGCTAAACCAGGCGTTGTAATCGGACGTGGTGGAGAAGATATCGAAAAATTAAAGAAAGCATTAAAAAAACAAGTTAATGAAGAAATATACGTAAGTATAGTTGAAGAAAAAAATCCTGATTTAAATGCTAAATTAGTTGCTGATTCAATTGCTAAACAAATTGAAAATAGAGCAAATTTCCGTAATGTTCAAAAGAAAGCTATCAAAAATACTATGAAAGCTGGAGCAAAAGGAATTAAAACTAGTGTCTCAGGAAGATTAGCTGGTGCTGAAATGGCTCGTACTGAAGGTTATACAGAAGGTACAGTTCCACTACACACTATTAGAGCTAATATAGATTATGCAACAAGTGAAGCTAATACAACTTATGGTAAAATCGGTGTTAAAGTTTGGATTTACAAAGGAGAAATCCTTGGTAATAAAAAGGTAAAGGAGGCTGGTCGTAATGCCACTAATGCCAAAAAGAACTAAATATAGAAAACCACATAGACTTACTTATGATGGTAAAGCTAAAGGAAACTTAGAATTACATTTTGGTGATTATGGTTTACAAGCTAAAGAAGGTGGATATGTTAGTGCTCGTCAAATAGAAGCAGCTCGTATCGCTATGACACGTTATATGAAACGTGGAGGAAAAGTTTGGATTAATATTTTCCCACATCTAGCTAGAACTAAAAAACCTTTAGAAACTCGTCAAGGTAAAGGTAAAGGTAACGTTGATGAATGGGTAGCAGTTGTTAAAAAAGGTAAAATTATGTTTGAAATAGCTGGGGTAAGCGAAGAGGTTGCTCGTGAAGCTTTAAGACTTGCTAGCCACAAATTATGTGTAAAAACTAAATTTGTTATGAAAGAAAGTGAGGTAAAAGATGAAAACTAGTGATATAAGAAAAATGAGTGTTGAAGAAATTAATACTAAAATAGTTGAATTAAAACATGAATTATTTGAACTTCGTATGAAGGCATCTACTGGTAATCTAGAAAAACCTCATATGATTAATAAATTAAGAAAAGATGTTGCAAGATTAAAAACTGTTTTAACAGAAAAAGAAAATGATGGGAGTGAAAACTAATGGAAAAGACTAAGAGAACTGAACTTGTAGGTCGTGTTGTAAGTGATAAAAATGATAAAACTATTACTGTTTTAGTTGAAACTCACAGAAAACATCCTTTATACCACAAGATGGTAAAATATTCAAAAAAATATCGTGCACACGATGAAAAAAATATAGCGAAAGTAGGAGACACAGTAAAAATAGCAATGACTCGTCCATTATCAAAGACTAAGAGATATGAATTAGTTAGTGTTGTTAAAGAAGCTGTGATTCTTTAAGGAGGGTTATTATGATACAACAACAAACAAGATTAAAAGTAGCTGATAACTCTGGAGCTCGTGAACTAATGGTTATTAGAGTAATGGGTGGAAGCAAAAGAAAGTATGGTAATATAGGTGATGTAGTAGTAGCATCAGTTAAGAAAGCTATACCTAATTCAAATATTAAAAAAGGTAAAGTAGTTAAAGCTGTTATCGTAAGAAGTGTTGAAGGCGTTAGACGTAAAGATGGTTCTTATATAAGATTCGGTGACAATGCATGTGTATTAATAAAAGATGATAAGAGTCCAATTGGAACTCGTGTTCTAGGACCAGTTGCAAGAGAATTACGTGATAAAGATTATATGAAGATCGTTTCACTTGCACCTGAAGTATTATAGGAGGATATATGAAAGTTAGAGTTGGAGATAAAGTATGTATTTTAGCTGGAAAAGATAGAGGTAAAGAAGGAAAAGTTATTCTTACTCTAAAAAAGAAAGATAAAGTCGTAGTTGAAGGAATTAATATTGTTAAAAAACATATGAAACCAAATGCAATGAATGAAACTGGTGGAATACTTAGTGTAGAAGCACCTATTCATGTATCTAATGTAAAAGTTATCGAAGCAAAAGAAGATAAAAAAACTACTAAAAAAGCTGAAGTAAAGGATACTAAAGCTAAGAAAAATACTACAAAAAAATCTACTAAGAAAGAAGTAGGTGAAAAATAATGAACGAATTAAGAAATTTATATAATACAGAAATTAAAAATAATTTAATGGAAAAATTTAACTATTCTTCTGTTATGCAAGTACCAAAATTATCAAAAATAGTTGTTAATATTGGTGTTGGAGATGCTTCTCATGATAGCAAATTCATAGAAGCAGCTAAGAAAGATTTAGAGGCTATTACTGGACAAAAAGCTATTATAACTAAAGCTAAAAAGTCTATAGCAGCATTTAAATTAAGAGAAGGTCAACCTATTGGAGTTAAAGTAACTTTAAGAGGAGACGCTATGTATAATTTTATGGAAAAATTAATTAAAGTAGCACTACCACGTGTTAGAGATTTTAGAGGAATTAGTTCTAAAGCATTTGATGGTTTTGGAAACTATACTTTAGGAATTAAAGAACAATTAATATTTCCAGAAATAAATTATGATGAAATAGTAAAATTGAGAGGAATGGATATAGTTTTTGTAACAACTGCAGAAACTAACGAAGAAGCTTTAGAATTATTAAGTGGATTCGGAATGCCATTTAGAAAGTAGGTGCATGTATGGCAAGAACAAGTATGAAAGTTAAAAATAAACGTACACCTAAATTTAAAGTAAGAAGTTATACTCGTTGTGAGAGATGTGGACGTCCTCATGGAGTTATTAGAAAATTTGGTTTATGCCGTATTTGTTTCAGAGAACTTGCAAACGAAGGACAAATACCTGGTGTTAAAAAGTCTAGTTGGTAGAAAGGAAGGTAATTATGGTAAATGATAGAATAGCAGATATGCTTACAAGAATACGTAATGCAAATCAAATGAAATATGATACTGTTACTGTATTAAGTTCTAAAATGATTGAAGAAATTGCTAAAATCTTAAAAGATGAAGGTTATATTAGTAATTATAAAATCACTAAAAATACTAATGGTGATGAAATGGTATTAGATTTAAAATATAGTGCAGATAAAAAGGAAAGAGTTATAACTGGTTTAAAAAGAATTAGTAAACCTGGACTTAGAGTTTATGCAAAACATGATGAACTTCCTAGAGTTTTAAATGGATTAGGTATTGCAATTATTTCTACTTCAGAAGGTCTTATGACTGATAAAAACGCTAGAAGTAAACATCTAGGAGGAGAAGTACTTGCCTATATTTGGTAAGGAAACATGTTATGAGTAGAATTGGAAATAGAAAAATAACTATTCCTGAAGGTGTAACTGTTACAGTTAATGATAATGTAGTTACTGTAAAAGGTCCTAAAGGAGAACTTACAAATTCATTTAATAAAGATATGAAAATTGATGTTAATGAAAACATTTTAACAATAACTAGACCAAATGATTTAAAAACTACTAAGAGTTTACATGGAACTACTAATGCTTTAATCGAAAATATGATTATTGGTGTTAGTGAAGGATATAAAAAGGAATTAGAAATAGTTGGTGTCGGATACAGATTTAATGTTCAAGGGAATAAAATTAACGTAAATGCAGGATTTAGTCATCCAGTAGAAGTTATTGTTCCTAGTGACTTAAAAGCAGAACAAGTTAGTACTACTGAAATAGCTATAAGTGGTATTGATAAACAAAAAGTTTCTGAATTTGCAGCTAATATAAGAAAACTTAGAAAACCAGAACCATATAAGGGTAAAGGTATTAGATTTAAGGGTGAACATATTAGACGTAAAGAAGGAAAGAAAGCAGCTAAATAAGGTAAGGAGATTAGTATATGATTAAGAATAAGTCAAGAAATGAATTAAGAAAAAAAAGACATGCTCGTGTACGTAACAAAGTTAGTGGTACAAGTGAATGTCCAAGATTAAATGTTTTCAGATCTAATTCTCAAATTTTTGCTCAAGTAATTGATGACGAAAAAGGTGTTACCTTAGTTAGTTCATCAAGCTTAAGTTTAAAATTAGAAAAAGGTGGAAACATCGAAAGTGCTAAATTAGTTGGAAAAGATATTGCAGAAAAATGTAAAGTTGCAAAAATAACTAAGGTAGTATTTGATAGAGGTGGATACCAATATCATGGACGTGTAGAAGCTTTAGCTGAAGCTGCACGTGAAAACGGATTAGAATTTTAGTGGGAGGATAAGATATGGCAAGACAAGAAAAAAATATGGACTCTAAAAAGAAACTTCTTGAAGAAAGAGTTGTTTCTATCTCTCGTGTAACTAAAGTTACAAAGGGAGGTCGTCATTTCCGTTTCGCTGCTACAATGGCTGTAGGAGATGGAAAAGGACTTGTTGGTATTGGAACAGGTAAAGCTAATGAAGTTCCAGAAGCTATAAAGAAAGGTATCCAAGCAGCAAATAAAAACCTATCAAAAGTTAGTATTGTTGATAATAGAACTATACCTCATGATGCTATTGGTGAATGTGGTAAAGCTAGAGTTTTAATTAAACCTGCAAAAGAAGGTACTGGAGTTATAGCTGGTGGTCCTGTACGTGTTATATTAGAATTAGCTGGTGTTAAAGATATCGTATCTAAATCACTTGGATCTAATACAAAAGTTAACATGGCAAAAGCTACTTTAGAAGCTTTAAAATCAGAACGTACTCGTGAACATATTGCTGAGTTACGTGGAAAGAAAGTTGAGGAGTTGTAATATGAAATTAGAAAATTTATCTCGTACTCCTGAAAGAAAAGCAACAAAAAGAGTTGGACGTGGAGCCGGAAGTGGAATGGGTAAAACTTCAACTCGTGGAGAAAATGGACAAAAGTCTAGAAGTGGAGCAAGTATTAAAGCTTGGTTCGAAGGTGGACAAAGCCCATTATATAGAAGAATACCAAAAAGAGGATTTAATAATGCTAGATTTAGAATTGAATTCGCTACAATTAATTTAAGTGATTTAAACAGATTTAATGATGGAGATGTTATAACTCTTGAATTATTAAAAGAAAAAGGTATTATTAAAAAAGAACTTTGTGGATTAAAAGTATTAGGAAATGGTACTTTAGAAAAAAAATTAACTATAAAAGCTAATAGATTTTCTTCAAGTGCTGTAACTAAAATAGAGAATGCTGGCGGAACTGCTGAGGTGATTTAATGTTTTCAAATCTTAAAGGATTATTTAGTCCTACTAATAAAGATTTAAGAAAAAGAATTCTATTCACTTTAGCCGTTTTGGCTATATTCGTAATTGGTACTGGAATAGTTGTTCCTGGTGCTAAACAAATTACTAGTGATTTAGGATTCTTAGAGCTTTTGAATTTAATGAGTGGTGGTAGTTTAAAGACATTTAGTATATTTGCGTTAGGAGTTATTCCTTATATTTCGGCTTCAATTATAACTCAATTATTACAAATGGATATAATACCATACTTTAAAGAATTAAAAGAAGAAGGGGCTACAGGAAGACAAAAAATTAACAGAATTAATAGATATTTAGGAATATTATTTGCTTTTGTTCAAGGTTATATATTTAGTTATGCATATTTAAAAGGTATGGGAACTTTAACTGTTATGAAGACTACTCTTTATTTAACTGCTGGTAGTTCACTATTGATATGGTTAGCTGATGAAGTAACTAATAAAGGTATTGGAAATGGTATGTCATTGTTAATAATGGCAGGTATTGTTCAACAATTGCCAAATACTTTTGTAACTGCATTTAATGATCTTGTTACTTCTGGTAATTTTAGTACTGGTGCTGGTATAGCATGGTTTATCTTGTTTGTACTTGTTTATGTACTTATATTAGTTGGTGTAATATTTATTGAGACTGCTCAAAGAAGAATACCAATTCAATATAGTAATAGAACTAGTACAGCATATAATAAAGAGCAATCATATATACCAATTAAGTTAAATAGTGCTAGTGTTATGCCCGTAATATTTGCATCAGCATTTATTGGTATACCATCTTTAATTGCTAGTGTTATAAAAAATGAAGCTTTTAAAAACTTCGTTAATAATTATATTAATTATACATCATTAACTGGATTTATACTTTATATTGTATTAATATTTGTATTTGGATATGTTTATACATTAATGGAATTAAATCCTGATGAGATGAGTGAAAATTTAGATAAAAATAGAAGCTATATTCCTGGTATTACTCCAGGTGAAAAAACTAGCCAATATTTAAAATATGTTATAACTAGACTTACAGTTGTTGGTTCAATTTTCTTAATTGTTATTGCAGCTTTACCTATATTAATGGGGAAGATACCAAATATATCTAGTTCTGTAACACTTGGTGGAACTGGATTACTAATTGTGGTTGGTGTTGCATTAGAAACTTATAAACAACTTGAAAGTTCAATTGTTAGTCGTAGTTATAAAACTAGTAGAAAGAGACGCAGAAGATGAAAAATTTAATTCTTATTGCGCCTCCAGCTGCTGGAAAAGGTACTTTGAGTGAACAACTCGTAAGTGCATGTGGATATGAACATATATCTACAGGAGATTTACTTCGTGTCAAACAACAAGATGGTAGTGAATTAGGTAATAAACTAAAAGAACTATTGTCTACTGGTAAATTAGTTGATGATAATATCGTAACTGATTTACTAAAAGAAAAATTAGAAAATATATCTACGTCATTTATATTAGATGGATATCCAAGAAATATAAAACAAGCAGATATATTAGAAAATTTACTATTAGAACTCAATTTAGATATAGATGCAGTTATATATTTAAATGTTAATCGTGAAACTGCAATGCATAGAGCATTAGGACGTATTACTTGTCCTAAATGTAATAAGATTTATAATAAGTATAATGAAATAATGAAACCTAAAAATGATAATCTATGTGATAATTGTAATGTAGAGTTAGTTAGTCGTACTGATGATAATGAAGAATCATTTAAGGTTAGATTTGATACTTATTTAGAAAATACTAAACCTTTATTAGATTATTACAAGAATAAAGGAAAGTTAGTTGTTATTGATAAAATTGATACTCCAGATGAAACATTTATGGAGGTAAAGAAAGTGATTGGTAAATGATATCTATTAAAAGTGAAGAAGAAATATCAAAAATGAAAAAAGCAGGTCATATTAATTATTTGACACATCAATATTTGAAGTCTTTAATTAAACCTGGTATTACTACAAAATACTTAAGTGATGAAGCTGATAAATTTATTAGAAGTCATGGCGGTATTCCTGGATTTTTAGGACTTTATGGGTTTCCTGGTTCAATTTGTGTTTCTGTTAATGAAGAAATAGTTCACGGAATTCCTGGAGATAAAGTTTTAAAAGAAGGAGATATTGTTTCGCTTGATATTGGAGTACTTCTTGACGGATATCATTCAGATTCTGCTTGGACATATCCTGTAGGAAAGATTAGTAAAGAAAAAGAGTATTTACTACATCATACTGAAAAGGCTTTATTCACTGGTCTTAAGGAAATTAAGAATGGTGCTAAGCTCGGTAATGTCGGTGCAAGAATTGAACAATATGCTAAAAAGCATAATTTAGGAGTTGTTCGTGAATTAGTTGGTCATGGTGTTGGAACAAGTCTTCATGAAGATCCAGATGTTCCAAATTATGGTAAATATAATACAGGAATAACTTTAAAAACTGGTATGACTTTGGCAGTTGAGCCAATGTTGAACAGTGGTACTAGAAAAATTTATGTCCTTGATGATGATTGGACTATTGTGACTCGTGATCAAAAACCTAGCGCACATTTCGAGCACACAATAGTTGTTCGTGATGATGGATATGAAATATTAACGGGAGAGTGAAAAATGGCTAAAGAAGCTACAATAGAAGTCGAAGGTAAAGTACTAGATAGTATAAAAGACGATTATAAAGTGGAATTAGAGAATGGAACTATTGTAATGGCTCGCGTTTCTGGTAAAATGCGAATGAATATGATTCGTGTCTTACCAGGTGACAAGGTTACAGTAGAGTTTTCACCATATGATTTAAAACGTGGGCGAATTACTTATAGAAGATAATGGAGGAATTTAATTATGAAAGTTAGACCATCTGTAAAGAAAATTTGTGCTAAATGTAGAATAATAAGAAGAAAAGGTAAAGTTATGGTTATTTGTGAAAATCCAAAACACAAACAAAGACAAGGTTAATAGGAGGAAATTATGGCACGTATTAAAAATATCGAATTACCAAAAGATAAAAATATACAAACAGGACTTACTCATATTTATGGTATAGGAAGAAGCTTAGCAAAAACTATTTGTGAAGCTGCTAATGTAGACGTACTTAAAAAAGTTAAAGATTTAACTAATGAAGAAGAAGCTCTTTTAAGAAATGAAGTAGACAAATATTTAGTTGAAGGTGAGTTACGTCGTGAAGTAAATATGAACATTAAGAATAAAATGGAAATTGGTTCATACGAAGGTGTTAGACATAAAAAAGGTTTACCAGTTCGTGGACAAAGAACTAATAGAAATGCTAGAACTCGTAAAGGTAGAGGAAAAGTAGTTGCTAACAAGAAAAAAGTTGGTAAATAGTATTTAGGAGGATAAAGAATTATGGCTTATAATAGAAGAAAAAGAAAAGTAAAGAAAAATATTCCAGAAGGTCAAGCACATATACATTCAACTTACAATAATACAGTTGTATCAATTACTGATACATTAGGAAATGTAATTAGTTGGGCTTCTGCTGGAACAATTGGTTATAAGGGATCAAAGAAAAAGACTCCTTTTGCTGCAGGACAAGCTGCTGAACAAGCTGGACGTGCTGCTAGTGATGCTGGAGTAAAAAAGGTTGAAGTATTTGTAAGAGGAATGGGTAATGGTAGAGAAAATGCTATTCGTGCATTACAAACTGCTGGACTTGAAATTACTGCTATAAATGATGAAACACCAGTTCCACATAATGGTTGTAGACCACCTAAACGTCCAAGAAATTAAGGAGGAAAGTTATGAATTTTGAAAAACCAGAATATAAAATAACTGAATATGTTGAAAAAAATAGTTATGGAAAATTTGAATTAGAACCTTTAGAAAGAGGTTTTGGTACTACTATTGGAAATGCATTAAGAAGAGTTATGCTTTCTAGTTTACCTGGAAGTGCAGTAACAAGTGTTAAAATTGATGGAGTTTTACATGAATTCCAAAAAATAGATGGAATTAGAGAAGATGTAACAACTATTATTATCAATTTAAAAAGTTTAGTTGTAAAAAATCATACTAAAGAAAATAAAGTTATGAGATTATCAGCAAATACAGAAGGACCTGTAACTGCTGGTATGATAGAACATGATGCTGATATAGAAATAATCAACCCAGACTTAGTTATTTGTAACTTAGTTGAAGGTGGAAAAATTGATATGGAAATGACTGTTGGAAACGGTCGTGGATATGTTGATTCTAAACAAAATAAAGTGTTATTAGATAATGTTGGTGTAGATGTTATTCCAATTGATTCATTATATTCACCAATCGAAAGAGTTAGTTATGAAGTAACTGATGCTCGTGTTGGTCAAAATGAAAATTATGATAAATTAACTATGAATGTTTACACAAACGGTTCAATTACTCCAGAAGAAGCTATAGCTTTAGCTAGTAAAATATTAATTGAACACTTAAATATAGTAGCAGATTTAAATCAAATTTCAGATATTACTGGTATCATAGCTGAAAAGAAAGTTGATACTATTACAAAAACTTTAGAAACTCCAATTGAAGAAATTGAATTTAGTGTTAGAGCATATAACTGCTTAAAAAGAGCTGGTATAAATACAATGCAAGATTTAATTGATAAAAAAGAAGTTGAAGTTACTAAGATACGTAATTTAGGTAAGAAATCTTTAAAAGAAGTAATAGATAAAGTAAAAGAAATGGGACTTAAGTTCCACGAATAAGGAGTGAAAATATGTCATACAGAAAATTAGGAAGAGAATCACGTATTAGAAGAAGCATATTAGCTGGTATTACTAAAGATGTTATAACTAACGGATATGTAGTAACTACTGAAGCAAGAGCTAAAGAAGCACGTAAGTTCATTGATAAAATGATTACTTATGGAAAAAAAGGTACTTTAGTAAGTCGTAGACAAGCTTTAGCTTTCTTACATAATGATAAAGCTGTTGTTAGTAAAGTATTTAATGAATTAGCACCTAAGTATGCTGACCGTAATGGTGGATATACTCGTATTATAAAATTAAAAGAAAGAATCGGAGACGATGCTTTAATGGTAAGATTAGAATTAGTTTAGTTCTAATCTTTTTCTTTACAAATTATTTTTAATATACTATAATTTATTTAGAGTAGTAATGCTCTAATGTTGATTTACTAATATTATTTAATTTTATATTTTTGAATTAACAAAAAAATTAAAAACTAATGAAAAAATTAATGAAATTATATCTTCTCTCCGCCTCGAAAAGCAGTCGGGGGGGGGGGTATAAAAAAAGATATAATTTTTTCGTTGTAGAAAGGAGCAAAAATAGTGGAAAATAATAAAAAGAAATATGTTGTTATAGGATTAATTGTATGTATATTATTATTAATATTTTTTCTAATATTTGTACTTGGAAATAGTTTAAAAAGGAATGATAATAATAAAATGTCTACTACAACTACTTCAATAAAAAAAGAAAACATTTTGAAAGATAGTAGTACTGGTATTATTATTAATTATAGTGATTCTAGTGAAATAAAAGATACAAATAAATTAGTAGTTAGTAGAGTAAATGATAAAATAGATATTGAAAATTTGATTTCTGTTTATGATATAAATATTGTTGATAAAAATAATAATTTAGTCAATGTAGATAATACTAAACTTAAGATAAGAATTCCTTTTGATAATTCATTTAATTATAATAATTTTAAAGTATTATATTTAGATAATAATGAAGTAAAAGAAACTATAAATGCTACTTATAATAATGGAAATATAATTTTTTATGTAAATCATTTAAGTAGATATGCTATAGTTGCTACAAAAGAAGAGAATACAACAACAACTAGTACTACTACAATAAAACAACAGACTACTAAAAAGAATGGTTCTAATACTACTACAGTAAAACAACAAGAAACTATTAAAAAGCAAGAATCAACTACTAAAAAACAGGAAACAACAAAAAAACAAGAACCTACAACAACTAAAAAACCTCAAGAAACTACGACAACTACAACGACAACAAAAAAGGTTAAAACTTATAATGTTGTTTGGGGCAATGATAAAGATGCAGCAGGACAACAATATTTATATATTGTTGATGAAAGTGGAACTAAAGTTTCAGGAAGTGTTTTAGTAAGTTATAAAGGTTCTGATTATAGTGAAACAATGAATGTTACTACAAATGGAATTTTACTTATTAAAGATATTGTTACAATTAGCAATGTAAAAGGAAATTAAGAAGGGAAGTTTAATGAAGAATAAAATAATAAAATTAATATTTTCATTTATTATTTCATTTTCATTTATTTCATTTGTTGATGCACAAGGAATTTATGATAATGTAAAGAATGGAGATATAATAATTGGTAATACTGCTTTTAGAAGTGGTACGTGGATTAGTGCTACGAGAGCTGGTAAAGCTGGTGCTTTATTTACTAAAAACACATCTAGTATAGATGTAAAAACCTATAAAGTTATTACTACTAACTTGTGGTATGAATTGGATGATGATGGTCAATATCGTAAATTAGAAGATTACGAATTAGATGAATTAGAAAATAATTTGAAAATTTTTTATGAAAATAATAATCCAATTAATATTAAGTATGACAAACTAAAAAATGAATTAGGAGTGCCAACTGAATTATCTTTTTTACTTAATTTATATAATTCAGAAGACAGTACTTTTATTATAAATGATTCAAATATAATATTTGATAAATCAGATAACACAGTTACATGTCCATTTGATTACGAATTTGAATTTAGTTTATTATATGCTGATAATACTAGCATTGATTATGTGGGACGTTGTTCTCAGGATGATATTGTTTTTGAAGAAAAAGATTTACATAATTTGATAGATATAAAAATAAATAATGTTCAGATATCAAATGTAAATTATCCTAATCAGTCAAAAATATCTTTAAAAAATAGTGTAGAAAATTTTTATTATACTTATAAAGTAAATGAAGAGTTGGAAACATTTGATATCATTGATGAAGATCTAGGATTATCACTAGATGAAAATAAATATGTAATGTTTGATATAAAATTTGATGAAAACAACAATATTTATCATTATAGTTTTTTAAATAAAGAAAGTAATAATAAACTTAAAGTTGTCAGTAGAAATATAGATAATAATACGGTTAGAATATATGTTCCAATTAAATCTACAATTTTAAATACATATCACTTTGTTATATTAGATAATTATAGACAAAATTATAAAGATTTATATATTGATATAGATGATAGAAAAGATAATACATATTATTATGAATGGGATTCTGAGAAAGATACCGCTGGAAAACAACGATTATTTTTATATGATAAAGACGGAATTAAAATAGATGGTTATGCTACTATAAAATATAAAGATACAAATTATGAAGAAAGAATTTATGTGCCTGAAACAGGTAAATTATTATTAAGTGATGTTGTTTTAGACATAACAAATATTAGTAAAGAGGAGTGAAAAGTGTAATGAATAATAAAATAGAAAAAATATTAATAATGTTTATAATGTTCTTTGCTTTTGGTATGATTACAAATGCAGCTTCAAGTTCTATTTTAACTAAAGGAGATATTGTAATTGGAAATACTGTATTTCATGAAGATACATGGATAAGTGCTGCTAGAGCAAGTAAAGCAGGAGCATTATTTACAAGAAATAATATTGGTGATACGAATATTTATATTTATTATTATGTTAATGATAATATAATATATGTTTATAATGAAAGTGAAGAAAAATATAATCTCTTATCAGAGGAAGAAATAAATAATTTAAATACTAATTTAAATATTTATTATGAAAATAATGAGGGATTATTAAATACATATCAAAAAACAGGTGAAGAAGATGATTCTGTAGATATATTACTTCATTATGTTACTGATGCTGAAAATTATAATATAGAATTAGATGATAAAAATGTTGTAGTAGATACTACAAATGAAACCATAACATGTCCTTATGAATATGAATTTACATTTAAAGTAAATTTTAAAACTGCTGTTGAGTCAGAATCATCAGAAAAGTTTTATGGATACTGTGGTATAAATGGTTTTACTTTAGTAACCGAATATGAAAAAAAATTGGTTCCACTAGACGTAGTTTCAGTTGAACTTGCAAGCGATGAAAATTTTATTAATCAAAATAAATTAGAATATAATGGTTCTTATTATAAAATTAAAGATAATCTTCAAGAGTTTATGGTAGATGGTCAAACTGGTAAATATATTGTATTTGATATAACTTTAAATGAAAATAGTGTACAACCAGAAGTTTATGAAAACAATTATTCAAATATGAATGTAAAAACTAAATATATTGGTAAAAATAAAATAAGATGTTTTATTTCAACTGATACATATAGTACATATAGTGGTAATTTTGTTTTAGTTGATGGTTACCATAATACTTATAAAACTGTAAATATATATATTATGCCAAAAGATAAAAGTAATTATAATTTATCAGTTACAAATGTTAAACCTAGTGAATTAAGTATAGAAAATAATAATCAATCAAAAATAAGTGAACTAAAAACAATTTCTAAGGAGAGTAAAGCTAATGATTCTCAAGGCAATGAAATTACTTTGCAATATAATGATTATCATTATTATGTTGTTGGTGATTTAGTATCATATCAAATAGATGGTTCAAATCTTAATGCCAAAGAATGGATTGCTACAGATATAAAGTTTAATGATGGTGTAGATTATGATTCTCTTAATGTCAATATTAGAGGAGGAAGTAGTGATAACTATTATTATGAGAAGTTAAGTGATAGATTAAGAATTTATATTGCTTCTGGTACAATTAATTATAGTAATATTCATATTTCAATTCAGGATTTATCAACTACTGGTAATGGACATGTGGATTTTGAATTATCATTTAGCAGTTATAATTCTAATAATAGCATTGACTATAATTATGAAAAAAATGAAATTGTTGAATTTAGTAAAAATGAAGATGATACAGTTTCACTAATAAAAATAGATTCAAATGTTAGTTCATATTATAATACTTATTTTAATGAAAGAACTAAAAAATTATATTATGTAAATTTTGAAAGTAATTATTTTCCTTTAATGAAAAATAATATTGGAATTCAAACATTATATAAAGATGAAAATGAATTAATAAAATTATCAGATGTTTTTGCTGTTATTTTACGTCCAAATTTTGGAATTTCTACCATTTCAGATAAAGATATAAGTATTATAACTTCAGGAAGTTTAGAAAATTATATTGGGGAAGATGATGTAAAAATTTACTATTTCTTTAATAGAGAAAAAACAGAAGAAGAAACTAAATTTATTAATGATTTAGAAACTTTATCTCAAGAAAAATCTAATTTTGTAATATCTGATATTTCATCAACTATATATGAAAACTAGTAAAAAATACATAATTATAATATTCTTATCAATTCTTATTATCGTATCAATTATATTGTATTTTATGTTAAATAAAGAAAGAGAATTGGTATGTGTTAATAAGATAAATGATAATAAAATTACTTATAAAATTGTATTTAAGAAAAATATAAAAAATTTAAATATTAAGTATGATTTAAATTATAAAACAATGGATGAAGTAGTCGATAATTATGATAATGTTAAAGCATATTTAAATATTATTAAAAAAAATGAAGGTGTAATAACTAATATAGAGCAAGAAGAAAAAAAATTAACATACTATATGAATTATGATATGAAAAAAATAAATCAAAAAGATTATGATTTATATGGAATAAAAGATATTGTTAAATTGAATAATGAGAAAGATATTATAAAATATTTTAATGATAAAAAATATGAATGTAAATAAATAAAAGTCTGTTATATATTTTTATAACAGACTTTTTAAATAAAGAATGTAGGATTATTAACATTATTATAAGTATCTTTAGTTATAGTAGTTGATATGTTATCTTCTATATTTGATATAGTATTTGTATTCATATCTTTTTTTATAGTATTTTTTAATTTCATTAATTTTATCATATTTGATAAATCTGTTTTATTTGTTTTAATATTTTTATAAGTATTATTTATTGTTTTAAAAATTGGCTTTGCTTCTTTGTATATGGGCATTGCTTTGTTAGCAATATTTAAGGTATTGTTTATTCCCGATAATATTTTTGTTAAAGTAGATGGGTCATTATTCATATATATCACACTCATATAATTATATGAAATTTAATAAAAAACTTTACATTTTATACTTATTATATGTTATACTATTTATAGTAATGATAGAAGGAGTAGAGAATATGAAGAATAATAAAAAAAAGAAAAATATATTTTTGATATTATTATCTCCTTTTATATATTTTTGTTTAGGATGTTATTATACATTTTATGCGTTAGTTTATCCATTTATATTTATATATAATTTAATTTCTAGTTCTATATATAAAAGTTATGCTAATAGTAGAAATAAAAAAGAGAAGCAAGATGTTATTAAAGCTGTTAATTTAGAAATGGATTCTATAGATGATAAAATTAAAAAGAATAATGAAATAAAGCAAAAAGAAGCAAGTAAGAGTCATAGTACTTTGAAAGTAAAAAAAGAAAATAAGAAAATTAATAAAAAAATAAATGAAAAAAAATTAAAAGAAAGAGATTTATTAATAAGTGAAATTAATAAACAAGATAGTGTTAGAACAGAATATCCTAATACATATAGATATACTGCTAGAGATAGTGAAGGACATGACGTTGTTGGATATTTAGTTGCTTATACTAAGCAAGAAGTATTTAATTTCTTAGAATCTGAAGGATATACAGTATTTAAGTTAGAAAATAATAAATTTATAGAATTATTGTATGGACAAAAAAGTTTTTCTAAAAGAAAATTAAAAACTAAAGATTTAATATTTTGGTTAACACAATTATCTACATATTTAAAATCTAGTATACCTTTAACTGATGCAATGAGAATACTTGGTATGCAAATGGGTAAGAGAGACCAATATAAAAAGCGTTTATTTGATGCGATTGTTTATCAATTGATTATGGGTGAAAGTTTTAGTGATGCATTATTAAAACAAGGGAATGCTTTTCCATCACTTTTAATAAATATGATTAAAGCTGCTGAAGCAACAGGTGATTTAGAGGCAACGCTTGATGATATGGCAGAATATTATAATGAAATAGAAAGTACAAGAAAACAAATGATAAGTGCATTGACTTATCCAACTGCTGTTATGATATTTTCTATTGCTGTTGTAACATTTATTTTACTATATGTAGTTCCTCAATTTAGTGGAATTTATGAATCAGCTGGTGTTGAACTTAATGGACTTACATTGTTTGTAATGAGTGCTAGTGATTTTTTGAAAAATAATATTATGTATATATTAATCGTTATTGTTGTTATTATTTTAATTATATATTATTTATATACTAATGTTAAAAGTATTAAATATGCTTTACAGAAGTTTGCAATGAAATTACCTTTATTTGGTAAAATAATAATATATAATGAAATGACAATATTTACTAAGACATTCTCTTCATTGTTAAAGAATAATGTATTTATTACTGATAGTATGGAAATATTAACTAAGATTACAAATAATGAAATATATAAAGAAATAATGTTTAATACTATTAACAATATTGCTGTAGGAGAAAAGATAAGTACATCATTTAAAGATAATTGGGCGATTCCTGAAGTAGCATATTATATGATAGTTACTGGTGAATCTACTGGAGAACTTGCTGAAATGATGGCAAAAGTTAGTTTATATTATCAAGAAGAACATAAAAATATAATTAACTCTTTAAAATCATTAATAGAACCAATAATGATTATATTCTTAGCAGTTGTTGTAGGTGGTGTAGTTTTATCTGTAATTATACCAATGTTTAGTTTATATGGACAAATAAGTTAGGTGATTTTAGTGTTATATTTTATGTTTATTATTGGAGCCATATTTGGTTCCTTTTATGGAGTAGTAGGGACAAGACTTCCAGAAGAAAAAAGTATAGTAAAACCTGGGAGTCATTGTGAAAAATGTGGTCATTATTTGAAATGGTATGAGAATATACCGTTGTTGAGTTATATATTTTTAGGAGGACATTGTAAAAAATGTAAAACTCCTATTGGATTTGTTTATTTTATGACAGAATTATTAAGTGGATGTTTATTTGCATTATGTTATAAAGTTTTTGGTATTAGTTATGAATTTTTTATAGCAGTAATAATTTCAAGTTTAGTTATAATTATATTTGTAAGTGATTCTAAATATATGATTATAAATGATAGTCCATTAATTGTAAGTGCTATACTTATATTTATAATTAGATGGTTAGATACTGGTATAGTAAGTGCATTATTGTCATTAGTTTATGGATTAATAATTTTTGGTGTAGCATATTTATTAATGCTATTTGGTTCATTAGCATTTAAACAAGAAGCATTAGGTGGAGGAGATATTAAATTATCTTTTGTTGCTGGTATGGTACTTGGAGTTAAACTTGGTATACTTTATATAGTTTTGGCTTCATTTTTAGCTTTTCCTTATGCTGTTTATGTTACTTTAAAAAATAAAGATAATATGTTACCTTTTGGACCATTTTTGGTAAGTAGTTTATTAATTATTTATCTAAATATGAATATTATTAGTGAAATTATTAAAGTTATATTTTAATCGAAATTTATAAGACTAAATAAGTCTTTTTTTTCATACAATTTTATAGGTGAATATATGAAAAAGTATATTATATTTTTGATAATTATTTTATTTCCTTTGAGAGTAAATGCAACAAGTACTACATTAATGGATATGGATACTAATAGAGTACTTTATAATAGTAACGGTAACGACGTTAGATTGATTGCTAGTATTTCTAAAATAATGACTGCTATTGTTACAATAAATAATTATGATATTTCTAAAATGGTTAAAATAGATGAAAGTGTTTTAAAAAGTTATGGTAGTGGTATATATGTTGAAGTTGGAGAAGAAATTAGTATGGAAAACTTACTATATGGATTGATGCTTAGAAGTGGAAATGACGCTGCTATACAAATTGCAAACACTGTTGGTGGAAGTATGGAAAATTTTGTAAAAATGATGAATGATACTGCAAAATCAATTGGAATGAAACATACAAATTTTGTTAATTCTAGTGGTTTAGAAAATAATGATGGAGTTGGAAATACTAGTACGAGTAATGATATGGCACTCTTAATGAGTTATGCTATGAAGAATGAAAAATTTAGAACTATTGTTAGTACAAAAGAAAAAATGGTAAAAACAAATTATAAAACTTATATGTGGTATAACAAAAATAGATTATTAAAAGAATATAAATATTGTAATGGTGGTAAAACTGGATTTACAGAAAAAGCAAGAAGAACTTTAGTAACTACTGCTAGTAAAGACGGTATGAATTTTGTTGTAGTTACTTTAAATGATCCAAATGATTTTAGCAATCACAAAGCATTGTATGAAAAATATTTTAATAAGTATAAGAGTTATAAGATATTAAGTAAAGATGAAAAGTTTCAAAATAAGAATTATTATATAAAAAATGATAAGTACATTGCTTTAACTAATGATGAATATAAAAAAATTAATAAAGAAGTTGTTTTATATGATGATAATGTTAGTGATATAGTTGGATATGTTTTAGTTAAATTAGATGATAAAGTATTAGTGAAAGAATATATTTATGAGAAGAAAAAAATTATTAAAAAAGAAAAGAAAAAAAGTTTTATAGATAAGATAAAAAGTTTTTTTAGATAGGATGATTTAATGGTAAATGTCTTATGGGGTAGTTTTATAATAATTGGTATTGTTTTTGGTTATATAAATGGTAAAATTGATTTAATAAATACAGAAATAATAAATAGTGGAAAAAGTGCTTTAGAATTAATGTTAGAAATGCTTCCTATGCTTGCTTTATGGATGGGATTAATGCGTATTGCAGAAGATAGTGGTTTATTAAAAAAAATTGCACATAAATTAAGTTTTATACTTAAACGATTATTTCCTACGATACCAAAAGATAATGAAGCGTTGGGTTTGATAGCTAGTAACGTTGCTATAAATATGGCTGGTTTAGGTTCTGCTGCAACACCATGTGGTTTAAAAGCTATGAAAGAGTTACAAAAATTAAATGATAAAAAAGATAGAGCAACTACAGCTATGATAACATTTTTAGTACTTAATACTGGTGGTGTTACAATAATACCAACTACTATAATATCTTTACGTGTTATGCATGGAAGTGCTTCTCCTACAGAAGTAATACCAACTTGTATAATAGCAACATTTTCATCTTGTATATCTGGATTAATATTAGATTATTTTATAAGGAGAAAAAATGGCAACGTTTAGTATAATAACACTTCCTTTAATAGTTTTAAGTATAGTTCTTTATGGATATAAGAAACATATTAATATATATGATTCTTTTATGAAAGGTGTATTAGAAGGACTTAAAACTTGTGTAGAAATATTTCCTAATATACTTGCGATGATATTTGCTGTAAATCTTTTAATTAAAAGTGGTTTTATAGATTATATTAGTTCATTTTTAAACCCTATGTTATCAAAATATAATTTAAGTACTGATATAATAAGTATGTCATTATTTAGACCAATAAGTGGTAATGCTAGTTTAGCAATATTAAATAATATATTAGGTAAATATGGACCAGATTCTATTATGGGAAAACTTGCTAGTACTATACAAGGTTCAACAGATACCACTTTTTATGTTTTAGCACTTTATTTTGGTAGTATTGGAGTTAAAAAAACTAGATATGCACTTCCAGTTGGTTTATTTGCTGACTTAGTGGGAATACTTATGAGTTTTTTACTAGTTTATTTGTTCTTTGGTAGATAATAATCTACTTTTTATTTTGCAAAATTTATGTTAAAATACTTCTATGAAAGAAGTGAACTTTATGGAAAGATTACAAAAGGTTATTGCAAATAGTGGTTATTGTTCTAGAAGAAAAGCAGAAGAATTAATAAGTAAAGGTAAAGTATATGTTAATGGAGAAAGAGTTACTGAATTAGGAACTAAGGTAGATAAAACTGATGCTATAGAAGTTGAAGGTAAAGTACTTAGTTTGGAAGAAGATAAAGTAGTATATTTACTTAATAAACCTAGAGAAATTATTTCTAGTGTTAGTGATGATAAGGGTAGAAAAACTGTAGTAGATTTAATAGATACAAAAAAACGTATATATCCTATTGGAAGATTAGATTATGATACTACAGGTATAATACTTTTAACAAATGATGGTGAACTTGCAAATACATTAATGCATCCAAACAATAAAGTAGAAAAGAAATACATTGCTAAATTAAATAAATATTTTGAAATAAGTGATTTAAAGAAATTAGAACATGGCATAAAAGTTGATGGAGTTAAATGTATTCCTACTCGTGTTAAAATTAAAAAAAATGATAAAGAAAAAGATTATAGTATTATTGAAATAAGTATTGTTGAAGGACGTAATCATATTATAAAAAGAGTATTTATGGAACTTAATTATTTAGTAGATAAATTAACTAGAATAGAGTATGCATTTTTGAATTTAGATGGGCTTAAGAGTGGAGAATATAGACAATTATCTATAAAAGAAGTGAAAAAGTTATATGAATATAAAAAATAATGTTAAAGTTGAAAAATTAGATGATTTTGGTCGTGGAATAGGTTATGTTGATAATAAAATAATATTTATTAGTGATGCGATGATAGGTGAAGTAGTTGATGTAAATATTATTAAAGAAACTAATAAATATTATGAAGGTGAAGTAATTAAATATAAAAAAAAATCTAGAGATAGAGTAAATGTAAGCTGTCCTTATTATAAATTTTGTGGTGGATGTAATATATTACATATGAATTATGATAATCAAATACAGTATAAAAAAGATAAATTAAAGAATATATTAAAAAAATTTAGTAATTTGAATATAGATATTGATGTAATAAAAAATAAAGATGTAATAGGTTATAGAAATAAGATTGAGTTGAAAATACAAGATAATAGATGGGGTTATTATAATAGTAATACACATAATTTTGTAGAAATAGATAAATGTTTGTTAGCAAAAGATTCTATTAATAAAGTTATTGAAAATAAAAAATATATTAATGTAAATAATGGTAAAATAATAATTAGAAGTAATTATAATGATGAAATAATATTAGTTATTAAAACTGATGATAAAGTTAATATTGATATAGATAGTTTAAAAAAGAACATTAAATTAGTTGGTATAGTTGTTAATGATGATATATTTTATGGAGATAACTTTTTTTATGAAATGATTAATAATAAGTTATTTAAAGTCAACTATAATTCTTTCTTTCAAATAAATAATTATATTACTAAAGAAATGATAAAGGTTATAAATGATAACTGTAATGGAAAAATATTATTAGATTTGTATTGTGGAGTAGGTTTTTTAGGACAAGTTATAGATTATGAATTTGATAAAATATATGGTATTGAATTAAATAGAAATAGTGTAATTGATGCAATTAATAATGCTAAAATAAATAAAATTAATAATACTTATTATATGTGTGGAGATAGTAGTAAATTAATTAGTAATATTAAAGAAAATATTGATACTTTAATAATTGATCCTCCTAGAAGTGGACTTTATAAGAATATGGTAAATGATGTATTAAATATTAGTTCTGATAAAATTATATATGTTTCTTGTAATCCTATTACTTTGGTAAGAGATATTAATTTGTTGAAAGAAAAGTATATGATAGAAAAAATTTACTTGTTAGATATGTTTAGTAATACTTTTCATTTTGAAAGTGTGTGTGTTTTAAAAAAAGTTTAAATTACAACTTGTTAGTCAACAAAATGCTTGGTACAATTTAGATGTATTAATTAAGTTGTTACATATTAATATGACAATTTGAACGACTAGGGTGTATAATCTTTAAGCAACGAAGATTGTATGAATGTATGCGAGGTATATTTTATATAATATATCTTTTTTTTTGTTTTAAAAAAGGAGAAAAATATGATGAATGAATTAGTTAAACAAGAAAAGATAGAAAATATGATTTATGAAGTAAGAGGAGTGCAAGTTATGCTTGATAGTGATTTAGCCAAACTCTATTAGTGTTCAAAAATAAAAGTTAATATTATTATTTATACAAAAGAAATAAATAAAGAGACTTTCGAGAAATATAATAAACAATATAATAATATAAAAGTAAAAATATCTAATAAATACCATGATAGATTTATAATATTAGATTATAAATCTTTATACCTTGTGGAGCAAGTTTTAAAGATTTATGAAAAAAATGTTTTGGTATAAGTAAAATTGAAAATGATCATTTACTTAAAGAATTATTAAAAATAATAATTTATAATATATTTTATATTGATAGGTACTCAAGAAACTTTTGAAGTTGTAAGTCGTCAAATCTCTATGAAATATCATGGTTTTTTTTTAATAATTAAAATTATGTTTTAGGATATATTATTTTTTAAATTCGGAAATAGTAAGTTAGGTAAATTAATAATTTTTTCTTTAATTGTAATTAATTTTTAAATATGGTAAAATTAATAAGGTAAAGGTGATGATGATATGGCAAAATATGATGAGAGTTCAATAAAAATACTAGAAGGTTTAGAAGCAGTTAGAAAAAGACCTGGTATGTATATTGGCTCAACAGATAAAAGAGGACTTCACCATTTAGCATGGGAAATAATTGATAATGGTATCGATGAAATTATTAATGGTTTTGGTTCTAAAATAATAATAACTATAAATGGAGATGGAAGTTTAACTGTTAGAGATAATGGTAGAGGTGTACCAATTGGGAAACATGAAAGTGGTAAAAGTACTCCTGAAGTTATATATACAATACTTCATGCTGGTGGTAAATTTACAGAAAGTGGTTATAAAGTATCTGGAGGACTTCATGGAGTTGGTGCTAGTGTAGTTAATGCATTAAGTGAATGGATGGACGTTGTAATTTATAGAGATGGTAAAATTAGTGAAATAAAATTTAAAAATGGAGGACATGTTGCTAGTAGTTTGAAAACTATTGGTACTACTCGTGAAACTGGTACTGAAGTAACTTTTATGCCTGATAAAGAAATATTTAAACAAAGAGAATTTTCTTTTACAACTTTATGTGAAAGAATGCAAGAAAGTGCTTTCTTATTAAAACAATTAACTGTAGAAATACATGATGTTGTTGATGATAAACATGCTACTTATCATTATGAAAATGGTCTTATATCATTTGTTGAATATATTAATGAAAACAAAAATCCATTACATAAAGTAGTTCCTATACATGGCGTAAAAAATGAAATAGAAGTTGACATAGCTCTTCAATATACGGACAGCTACAACGAAGATATATTATCTTTCGTTAATAATGTAAAAACTGGTGATGGTGGAACACATGAGGTTGGTTTTAAAACAGGTATTACTAAAGTATTTAATGATTATGCTAGAACAAATGGTATATTAAAAGCAAAAGATACTAACTTAGATGGTAGTGATGTAAGGGAAGGCTTAACTGCTGTTATTAATTTAAAGATTCCAGAAAAATATCTACAGTTTGAAGGTCAAACAAAAGGTAAACTTGGTACTCCTGAAGCTAGAAATGT
This sequence comes from uncultured Mycoplasmatota bacterium, assembly GCA_900548725.1. Classification (GTDB taxonomy): domain Bacteria; phylum Bacillota_I; class Bacilli_A; order RF39; family UBA660; genus UMGS1124. The sequence continues at coordinate 11,846 of URLV01000002.1, read as the reverse complement.
AGTAGAAACTGTAGTTTACGATAATTTAAAATTCTTTTTAGAAGAAAATAGAGATACTGCTGTTTCAATATTAGAAAAAGCTTTAAAAAGTAAAACTGCTAGATTAGCCGCTAGAAAAGCAAGAGAAGAAGCAAGAAATGGAAAAAATAAAAAAGGAGAAGCGAAGAGCTTAAGTGCTAAATTAACTCCTCCCCAAGCAAGAAATCCTAAAATAAATGAATTATTTATTGTTGAAGGAAATAGTGCCGGTGGTACTGCAAAGAAAAGTAGAGATAGAAAATTCCAAGCTATATTACCACTTAGAGGTAAAATTATTAATACAGAAAAAGCTAACGTAACTGATATATTTAAAAATGAAGAAATTAATACAATAATTCATTGTGTTGGTGCTGGAGTTGGTAATGATTTTGACGTAAAAGATATAAATTATGATAAAGTTATTATTACTACAGATGCCGATGATGATGGAGCACATATTCAATGTTTATTATTAACTTTCTTTTATAGATTTATGAAACCTTTAATAGAGGCTGGACATTTATATATAGCAATGCCACCTTTATTCAGAGTTGATTATAATAAAGAAACAAAATATTTTTGGACTAATGAAGAATTAAAACTTTATACTACTGGTAAAAGTAATTATAAAGTACAAAGATATAAAGGATTAGGTGAAATGAATCCTGGACCATTCTGGGAAACTACAATGTGTCCTGAAACTAGAAATTTAATTAAAGTTTCTATAAATGATGCGGTACTTGCAGAAAAGAGAGTTAATACTTTGATGGGAGATTTAGTAGAGCCTAGAAAAGAATGGATTAATGAGAATGTAGAATTTTCACTTGAAGATGATTACAAAATAGCATAAAAGTGTAACAAAAATTAGAAAATAGTATAAAAAATGCTAAAATTTATAAAAAATTAAAAAAAATTTAAATTTATATGATTTTTAAAATTGGTTAAAAAAATCGTGCAGATTTTAAGATTTCTCTAGGGAGATTTAAAGAATCTGTGCGTTTTTTTGTGCAGATTTTAAGAATCACGTTTTTGCATTATTTTACTCAATTTGCTATGGTTATTTTGAAGGGAGGTGTTGGAATGAAGAATGTAGTTTTTCTTATTGGAAGGCTTGTCAATGAACCGGAATTAAAAAAATCTCAAAACGAAAAAAATCACGGAATAATTAATATTGCAGTTCAACGTGATTTTAAAAATTCTGATGGAATTTATGAATGTGATTTTATAAGATGCTCATTATGGAATGGTATTGCTTCTCAAGTAAGTGAATATTGCCATAAGGGAGATTTAGTTGGAATTAAAGGTCGTATACAAAATAGAAGTTACATTGAAAATGAAGAAACTAAGTATATTACTGAAATTATAGTAGATAAAGTTAGTTTTTTAAGTAGTAAAAGAATAGACGAAGATTAGTTTGTTTTTATTAAATCTAATTTATATAATGGATTAATTAATTTTAACTTTTTCAAATCATTAAGACTACCTTCAACTGTTTCTATATCATATTCTTTAGAATTTGATTCATTGTAGGTTAAAAAATTTACTAACATATTTAATCTTAAACTATTCTCTGTTGGTAATAAATATATATTGTTTTTTATACATTTTTCAAGATAATCATGTATTTTTTCGTCAATAAAATTAAACATATCTTCATCATCAAATTCTTTTTCACTTTTATAATCTAAATCGTTATCATATTCATCTTCTATTTCATTTTTATTAATATTATCTATATATTTATCAAATTCACTTTCAATTTTGGTAGTAGTAACTATTAAATAATTGTCAGATAAAATATTTCTAATTATAAAATACTTGTATGTATTTATTCTATTTATAAGTATATTTTTCTTAGAAAATTTAATAAATTCTTCATCTAATGAATTTGATGTTAAGAATTCGTCTAAAATCATATCTCTGTCAAGTTTATCAAATTGACTTAAATAATCAAATAATATATTTCTATAAAAGTTAGTAAAACTGGTGAATGATATAAAATTTTTATTTATCGTATCAAATAAAGTCTTATTATTATCAATAGTATTTTTGTTTGAATTTATATTAAATAATAATGTGTTTCCTATTTTATTAGATTTACTAATTAAATTTAGAATTGCAAATTCAGTTGTTTTAGCTTTGAATAAGTTTAAATCATTTAAAGCTTTTTCTAGATTAGATATGTGATTTTCAATAAAATCTATGTAACTAGATTTATTGTTTTCTAGTGCATAAACAACTGAATTTGTAATTAATATTTGTTTATATTTTTCAAAATAATAATCGTTAAAGTCAATTATAACTTTAAAGTTTGGAATAAGATTTATAGTAGTTGGAAAATCAATAGTTTTGTAGCGATTTTCGTAAGCTTCATTTTCTAAATCTTTATAAATCATTTTCTTAATAATATCTAATATTTCATTTTCCATACAAATTCCTCTTTTTTGTCATTTATTATACATATAAATAGTAATTAAATCAATATAAATTTTATATATTTTAATAGGGTGAACATTATGAAATTTTATAAACTTATTGGAATTATGTCTATATTAGTATTTTCATTTTATTTAACTGATTTTGTAACAGAACTTGCAATTAATTCTAATCCATTAATGAATAATATAAAACAAAATAGTGATAATTATAATATAGAGAGTGTAGACGCTATAATAGATGATAATACAATAATACCTGGAATAAAAGGAAAAAAAGTAAATGAGATGGAAAGTTTCTTAAATATGAAAGACTTTGGATCATTTAATGTTAATTACTTAATTTATGATTATATAAAACCTGATATTAGTTTAGAAGATAATACTGATTTAATAATTATATCTGGTAATAAAAATATTAGACAAATTAGTTTGTTAGTAAAAGATAATAAAGAAATAATAGACTATTTAAAAAATAATAAAATAAAATATTCGTATTTAATAAAATATATGGATGAATTTGATAAAGAAAATATAAATATAGAAAGTAATAAAGATAAATATTTAGATTTAGATACTATATTAAATAAAAAAGATTTAAATAAAAAAATATGTATATTAGATTATTCTAATATAGAAATGTGTAAAAAGAAAAAATACTATATAGTTAAACCTAGTATAATTTTAAAAAATAGTAATGTTGTTAGTAGTATTAATTATTTAGATAAGGGTAGTATAATACTAATAGATGATAAATTAAGTTTATATAATTTTAAAATATTTTTGAGCAGTATAAAGAATAAAGATTTAAAAATCATTTATTTAAGTGAAATAATTAAAGAATAATATATTATTTTATAAAAAATTATGTTATACTTACTTATAGAAATGGTAGGGATAATATGAAAAAAAGAATTATTAGTGCAATAATTATGTTAATGATTGTTATACCACTTATTGTTATTGGTGGTATACCTTATAGTTTAGCTGTTGGGCTAATAGGATGTATGGCTTATAAAGAAATAATTGATTTAAGACATGATAAATTAAATGAATATCCATTATTAATAAAATGTTTAGGATTAATATCTATGTTATATTTAATATATAGTAATTTTGAAAAATATGGATTATTATTTGGAGTATCATATAAAGTATTGTGTATGATAATATTAGTTATTTGTATACCTATAATACTTTATAAGAAAAGATATAATATAAATGATGCATTTCATTTATTAGCAGATGTATTATTTTTAGGAATTGGATTTAATTTATTAATAACAGTTTATAACTATGGGATAAAATATTTTATATTATTAATTTTAATTACTACTTTAACTGATACTTTTGCGTTATTTGGAGGTAAGTTAGTTGGTAAACATAAATTTACTAATATTAGTCCTAATAAAACTATAGAAGGTTGTTTAATAGGTACATTGGTTTCTACATTTGTTTGTACTATGTATTATATTAATGTAATTAGTAATGTTAGTAATGTATTTAGTATAGTTTGTATAATTATATTCTTAAGTATTATAGGACAATGTGGTGATTTGTTCTTTAGTGCTATAAAAAGAGAATATAATAAAAAAGATTTTAGTAATTTAATACCGGGACATGGTGGTATATTAGATAGATTAGATAGTATAATATTTGTTTTATTTGCGTTTATACTAGTAATGAGTTATATTTAGGAGGTTAGAAATATGGTAACATTAATTATATTAATTATAATATTAGGTATATTAATTTTTGTACATGAATTAGGTCACTTTTTAGTTGCTAAGAAGACTGGTGTTTATGTAGAAGAGTTCGCACTTGGTATGGGACCTAGATTATTTAAATGGAAAAGAAAAAATGATCCGACAATATATAGTTTAAGATTATTTCCTATTGGTGGGTTTTGTGCCATGGCAGGTGAAGTTGAAGAAATATCAGATAAGAAATTAAAAAAAGATCAATATATGTGTAATAAGAAACCATATCAAAAGTTTTTAATATTGGTTGCAGGTGTAACAATGAATTTTATTCTTGCATTGGTATTATTCTTCTTACAAGGCTTGATATGGGGTAGTTCAAATCAATTAAGTTATATAAATTTGATAACTGAAAATTCTGCTATTGCAAAAAGTGGAATTACTGAAGGAGATAGAGTAATAAGTATTAATGGTGTTAAAACTAATACTTGGGATAAAATACAAGTTGCTTTAGCTTTAAAAAACGATAGTGATACGTATGAATTTGTAGTAAAAAAACCAGATGGTTCTGTAAATAAATATGAAGTAATACCTAATGTTGAAAAAAATAAAGATGGTGAAGAAGTAAAAGTATTTGGTTTTGGTGCTGGAAACACTTTAAATAAAGGATTTATTAATTCAATTAAATATGCATTTATAAAATTCTATAGTGTTATATCAAGTATGTCGTTAATAATTATTAAATTATTTAGTGGAGCACTTGGACTTAAGAGTTTGTCTGGTCCTGTAGGAATGTATACTGTTGTAGGACAAAGTGCTAAATTAGGAATACAAAATTTACTTTATTTAACTGCTTACTTATCAGTTAATCTTGGTTTTATAAATATTATTCCTTTCCCTGCATTTGATGGTGGAAGAATAGTGTTTGTAATAATTGAAAAAATTATTGGAAAACCTGTAAATCCTAAAGTAGAAAATTGGATACATACAGTAGGTTTTGGACTTTTAATGTTATTAATGCTTTTAGTAACATATCAAGATATTATAAGGTTATTTTCAAAATAATCTTTTTTCTTTACGTAAAGTTGTATATTTTTTTGAAAATGTCGAAAAATGTCTTTTCAAAATTTAATTTTATGTTATAATTTATTATAGGTAGGGTATAAATATAAATAGAGAATATTTTTACTTTAATTAGAAAGAGGTTTATTATGAAAAATATACTTAAAAAAATTGGGGTTATTGGTATTATAATTGCAATGTTAGCACCTTTTATTGAGATGCCTATTGCAAAAGCTGCTACAGAAACATGTACTGACCATACTGTAATGCAATATTATTTTGCTGATGTTACTAATGGTGATTATTGGAAACAATACACTTCTACTAATGGTTATACAACTTATACTATATATCCATATTTGTTTCCTGAGGAGTCTGGTAAGACTATAAAAATATTAAATACTAAAGTGTTAGATATTGAAACTGGTTCTACACCAACTTCAGAGAATGGTATGACTTTAGAAAAGTTTTGGTCTGATGTAGAATTGTTACAAAGAAGTGATTTTCAAAAATCGGGTGATGATTTATCTGGTACTTATGTATCTAAAGATAAAAGTGATTATAGAGTTGTTAAAATTTTACATGGTATATGGGGTAGAGATACAAACGGAAGTTATGAATCTGTAGATTGGACAAATATACCAACTAATAAAAACGAATTTTTAAATTACACTGTGCAAGATATTTTTGGAAATAATTCTGGCATTACAGTTTCTTCTGCAAGATTTTTAGGATTAAATAAAGGTTTTGGAGCTGCAGATGAAACAAAATTAGAGGATTATTTCAAAAATTTAACTAGTGGTGATAATAATGAATATATTGAAGAAGTTAATGGTAAAAAAGTATTTGCTCTACGTGTAAGTAGAAAACTTGATGTGGATACTTTAAATACAAAGAAGTTTGGATATCTATGTGCAACTAAAGATTCATGTGGTGAAGCAAATGTAAATAAGTATGCAATATTTACTGACGATAGTGCTGATAATCCTATTAAGAATAGTTATTCTGCTTTGGTAAAAGCTAAAAATTTAGAAAAAATTGAAACAGATGATACAGTTGTTAGAAAAATTGTTAATGACAAGGAAGACGTTGATGTATTTGTAAATAAAGCTTACTATTGGCCAGCAGTATTAAATGTTGAATATGAAGTTTGTACTAATACAAGTGAACAATGGACATTAAAATATGATGGAAATACTGATGATAATAGTGCTAATAATATTCCTGAAAAAGTACAAAAAAGTGTTACTGAAGATGCTGAAATTGATTCTAAAACTCCTACTAGAAATGGATATACTTTTAAAGGATGGAATACAGAAAAAGATGGTTCTGGTAAAACTTATAATGCTGGAGATGAATATAAATCACCTGGTAAAGCAGATGTAATAGTACTATATGCTCAATGGGGTAATGCAAGTAAAGGTGAACAAAAACCTACTGGTGTAGCATCTTATATAATTGGATTTATATCTGTTGGTATCGTTGCTGGTGGAATTTACTTGATAGCTAAAAAGAAAAACTTATTTAAACAAATCTAAGTATAAATAAATTAGAACTCTTGATGAGTTCTTTTTTTGATGTCAAAAATTAACAAAATAAAAAACGCTTTAAGCGTTTCTATAATCATTTAATGGTGGAGAATAAGGGACTCGAACCCTTGACCCCCACGGTGCAAGCGTGATGCTCTAGCCAACTGAGCTAATTCCCCATAAACGATAAATTAATTTTACAATAAAAAATTACTATTGTCAATTAGTTTTCGTTATTTTTTTCGAAAAAGTTTGTAATTTTTAAAATTTGGTTAAAATATATGTGATTATTATTAAAAGTAATATATTTTTTACTTAAATTAATATTGTTGATAAAACCAGATAATTTTAATATATTAAAGTTAGAATATATGAATATATTTACTTTTAAGTGATTTGTATATGCTTCAAATATTTTTTCATTTAGAAAATTTATTTGATCTTCTGATAAAGTAGGTTTGTATACTTTATTTCTTTTTTTAGTTAACTCATTTAAAACTACATTATCGTTTATAACAGAATTAAATGGTGCCCATTTAATATATCCTCTATCTTGCATTGTGTCCTCCTATTTTATTATTTCTATCTTTTATTGTTGATGTAGAAAGTAGGCTAGTTGCTTTTAAGATGCTATTATTTCCATACTTTTCATTTATCTCATCAACTATATTATTTAAATTTGTTTTATTATCTATTTCTTTAATATTATCAAATAAATTTAATTGTATGTGATTGTTATTTTCTAATTTTGATAAACTTATACCAACTTTTCTAACTGGCATGTCTTCTTCATAATATGAATTAAATATACTTAGTAATACTTTATATAATTCTGATTCATCATTTGTTTCTTGTTCTAATTTTTTTGATACACTAAAATATCCACCTATATTTCTAGAATAACTTATATGAAGTGATACATGTTTAGTTAGTAAGTTTTCTTTTCTTAATCTTTTTAATAATAAATTTAAAACTTCTTTTATAATTAGAGTTACATCATTATTATAATAATCTTTATATAATACTTGACTATTAGAAATGCTTTTTTCTTTAGCTTCTTTTTTGAAATCAGATATTTTACTTAAATCAATGCCATTTGCATGATACCATAGTTCTTCACCAATAATTCCAAATTTTTCTTTTAATTTTAATTTATTATAATTTGCAATATCTCCAACTTTTTTTAATCCCATATCATTTAATTTTTTTTCCATACGTTTACCAATTCCCCACATGTTTGATAGTGGAGTAATATTCCATAATTTAGTTTGTATATCTTCATATGTCCATTCTGCAATAAAATCTTTGTTGTGTTTTGCTTCTATATCCATAGAAATTTTAGCGAGTAGGAGATTTGGACCTATTCCTGCAGTAGCACAAAGACCAGTTTTTTTATATACAGTATTTATTATATCAAGTGTTAATTCTTTTGGTGTTTTTTTATATAATTTTAAATAATTAGTAACATCTAAAAAACATTCATCAATTGAATATATATGTAGATCTTCTTTTGCAACATAATCCAAATATATATCTACAACTTCTTTACTTTTTTTAATATATAAACTCATTCTAGGACGTGCTATCTTGTAATTTATGGTTTTAGGAATTTCAAATATTCTTCCACGAGATTTAACTCCTAACTTTTTCATATATGGTGTAACTGCTAATGTTATTGCTCCCTCTCTATTTGGTTCAGCAACTACAAGTGGAGTAATAAATGGATCTAAATTTCTTTCAACACATTCACAAGAAGCAAAAAAACTTTTTAAATCAATACATATAATATTTCTTTTAATTTTTAATTCATCCATTTGCATCACCTAATATAATTATAATACATTTGTTTGTATAGTCAATTGGTATTAATTGGAATTTTGACAATTTGCTGTATTTTTGTTAAAATTTGAGTATATTTAGGGGGAATTATGATATGAGTAAATATAGATTATCCTATGTAAAATATGGAAGATATTTTAATGTTAATTTACAGGGATTAGAATTTTTTAAAAATAAAAAATATACAGACATTGATGTAATAGATGAATTTACAACTAATTTTAATAATTTAAATGAGTTAATAGAATATTTAAAAAATAGTGAATTAATAGACGATGATTGTAATAAATTGTTTATTACTATTGATAAAAAAGAAACTGATTTTATTAGACAAAAGAAAATATATAATGGGGATAAATTACTTTTTAAAAATGATAAAGAATATTTAAAAATTTCATATATCTATAAATGGATAATGATAAATAAAGATAATTATGATTATATGATAGCTATTGCTAATAATTATTTAGAAAAATATAAAAATGCATACAATAGAATTACTGGTTCTTCTAATCATTTAGCATTATTTTATAGCATAAAAAATTTGGCTAGAGTATTAAAAGCAAATAATTCTTTAGAATCATCTGAAGTTTTTAAAGAATTTGAAGAATGTGTAGAAGATTTTATAAATATTGAATTTTATAAAATAGATAAAGATATATATACAAAAGAGAGAAGAATAGAGATAAAAAAAGATAGTAATGGTATAAGACAAAAAAGTTATAGAAATATACATGATTTTGTATTGTTAATGAAAGAAATTGATATATCATTAGGCAGTAAGCCCCAAACTTATTTTGAAGAAGAAGAATTCTTAACTAAAGAAGATTTTAGAAGAAGTGATACTGAAATATTAGATAATTATCATAATGAAAAATTTGATTCATACGTTGATGGCAATGACTTTATAAAGTGTCCTAATAAAACTGAAATAAAAAATGCTTTTAAAGCAATATCTAAAAAATTAATATTACCAAAAGGTGACGGTGATAAATAACATAAGTTGATAATACTTATGTTTTATTTTATAATTAATTTAGAGGTATAAGATGAAAGATAAATTTTTAGATTATTTACAAAATATAAAAAAATATAGTGATAATACTATTATTAATTACGAGATAGATATTGATAGATATGAAAGTTTTTTAAAAAAAAATAATAAAAAAATAAATAATATAAAATATAAAGATGTTTTAGATTTTATTAGTTATATTAAAGATAATCATAAATCTACTAGTATAAATAGATGTTTAAGTTCACTTAGAAGTTATTATAATTATTTGTTAAAAGAAAATATTGTTGATACTAATCCATTTAAGTTAGTAAATAGTATGAAGAAAGAGAAAAAATTACCAGAATACTTTAAATATAATGAATACGTTGAGTTAGTTAATAGCATTGATATAAACAGTAATTTAGGAATTAGAAATAGATGTATATTTGAGGTTCTTTTATGTACTGGATGTAGGTGTAGCGAATTGGTTAATATAAAATTATGTGATGTAGATTTAGATAATAGAGAAATTAAAGTATTAGGTAAGGGGAATAAAGAAAGAATTGTATATTTAGGTACTTATGCAATAGATAGTTTAAATATGTATTTAAGTGTGAGAGATGAATTAAGTAAGAAAGATAATAAGTATTTATTTGTTAATCATTTAGGTAATAAATTAACTACTAGAGGAATAAGAGATATAATAGATAAAATATTATTGAAAAGTAGTTTAAATTTGAAAATAACACCACATACTTTTAGGCATTCTTTTGCTACAATGCTTCTTAATGAAGGATGTGATTTAAAGAGTGTACAAGAATTGTTAGGACATGTATCACTTTCTACTACTAGTATATATACTCATGTTTCTAATGAAGAATTAAAAAGAGTATATTTACATACTAATCCTAGAAAATAATTGATAAATTAGATTATATTGTTTATAATTTAAATAGATGGGAGAATTTATTATGAGTTATAAAGATGGTAAGTTAGATAAAGAAGAATTAGAAGAAATAATTGATGATGCTAAAAAGAAGGATTATGAAGTACTTAATAAATTTGATAAAGAAGAGCTTAAAGAGGCAAGCGAAGAAGTAATTGAAATGAAAAAAGAGGAAGATAAAAATAAATTAGATAATAAATCGGAGACAATTAAAAACGTTGTTCAAAATTTAAAGTAAAATATTGTAAAAATATCACAAAAGTATTGTTTGTGATATTTTTTGTGTGGTATACTAGAGGAGTCAGATAATAATGGAGGGTAAGAGATATGACAAAATATGTATATTCCTTTAAAGAAGGAAATAAAGATATGAGAAACCTTTTAGGTGGTAAGGGTGCTAATTTAGCAGAAATGACAAGTATTGGTTTGCCTGTACCTCAAGGTTTTACAGTTACTACTGAAGCATGTACTAAGTATTATGAAGACGGTAGAGAAATTAATGAAGATATTCAAGCACAAATTAATGAATATATTCAAAAATTAGAAGACGAAACTGGTAAAAAATTTGGTGATAAAGAAAATCCATTATTAGTTTCAGTAAGAAGTGGTGCTAGAGCAAGTATGCCTGGTATGATGGATACGATTTTAAATTTAGGTTTAAATGAAGAAGTTGTAGAATCTATAGCAGAAAAAACTGGTAATCCTAGATGGGCTTATGATTGTTATAGAAGATTTATTCAAATGTATTCAGATGTTGTTATGGAAGTAGGTAAAAAGTACTTTGAACAATTAATTGATGAAATGAAAGAAAAGAAAGGTGTAACTCAAGATATTGAACTTGATGCAGATGATTTAAAAGAGTTAGCACGTTTATTTAAAGAAGAATATAAATCTAAGATTGGTAGTGAATTTCCAACTGATCCAAAAGAACAATTAATGGGAGCTGTTAAAGCAGTATTCCGTTCATGGGATAATCCAAGAGCTAATGTTTATAGAAGAGATAATGATATTCCTTATTCATGGGGAACTGCTGTAAACGTACAATCAATGGCATTTGGTAATATGGGAGATGATTGTGGTACTGGTGTTGCATTTACTCGTGACCCAGCTACTGGTGAAAAAGGTTTATTCGGTGAGTTCTTGACTAATGCACAAGGTGAAGATGTTGTTGCTGGTGTTAGAACTCCAATGCATATAGCCGAAATGGAAAATAAATTCCCAGAAGCATTTAAAGAATTTAAGGAAGTTTGTAAAACTTTAGAAAGTCATTATAGAGATATGCAAGATATGGAATTTACTGTTGAACATGGTAAACTTTAT
>URLV01000001.1 GCA_900548725.1 uncultured Mycoplasmatota bacterium | reverse complement strand
CTAATATTTATTATCTGATAAAATTAAATTAAGTGGTGCGGTTGAAATTACAATATAAAAAACATTAATAAATTTTAAATTAATGTTTTTTTCATAACAAAAAATACTAATCATCAATATTATTTATCATATCGAATATTGGATTAGTATCATTTTCATATAGAATTAAGTCTTTGTTTAAAATGTTTAATACATCTTTATTAGAAGTTATAAGTAAAGTATTTGTACTTATTTTTTTTATATCATTTTTATTGTTAATATCTATATAGTTTTCGACATTATTATATATGTATATACCATTTGTTTTCCAAATAGATAATATGTTTGGGTAAATATCTTTGTATAAATCTTCTTCATATAATAATTTATAGTTTGATAAACCTAGGTTATACATTATTGTTTTTAATATAAATAGATTACTTTCACAATATAATTTATTTATAATAATATATATTTTGTTTTGAATAATAAGATTTGTTAGTTTATATTTATTTATTATTTGTTTTAAATTTATTTCTAGTACTTTGTAATTAGTTATGAAGTTATTTTCTAGTATAGTATTTGTTTTTTCTTTATATAATTTATTGTTTTTAGATATCCATATTTCATTATCTAATATTTTTATATATATTTTATTATTCATATAAATCCTAGTTAAAAAGACTTAGTTATTTAAGTCTTCTAATTTCATTTGGTAATAGTTTTCTGGGTCTATATTATTACCATTTAAACTAACTTCAAATAACATCATATTATCACTAGTTGATGATATATTATTTTTACCACTAGTACCTATTACTTCACCTTGTTTTATAGTTTGATTTTCTTTTACTTTGACATTATCTATACTATAATATGTTGTTGTTAAAGTATTAGAATGTGTTATTTCAACTACATTTCCTAGTAATTCATCTTTTGATATTTTAGTTATTTTACCATCAAGTGTAGATAGTACATCAAATTGTTCTTCACTAGTATATAGTATTCCTGTATTTGGCATATAAGTATTTTCATATAAAATTAGAGACTTTTGTTGAGATTCTTCATCTGCGTCTTTATCATAGAAATCTATATCCGTTGTAATATTTTCTTTGTCAAATGGTTTTATTATAGATTCTGTTTTTATGTTTGCAACTGGTGTATCATTATCTATAAAATCTTTTAATATGTAAGATAAGTTTAAAGAATCTCCATAATAATTATCTAATTTGTTGCTAATAAATATCATACTTACGAATACTATTAATATTAATGATAAATAAATTGTAGCGGTAGCCCATCTTTTTAATTTTAATCTTGTTTTCATGTTTCACCTTCCTAGTAAGATTATGGGCAAAAAAAAAGAAATTATACTATATTTTTGTAATTTCTATATCTTGATAATAATATTTTAATATTTCATCATATTTATAATTTTCTTTAGCCATTCCATTAGCACCGTATTGACTCATACCTACTCCATGTCCATATCCTTTTGTTGTTATAATATAATTGTTATCATCATCTTTTTCTACTTTAAAATCAGTAGAACGTAATGTTAGTAGTTTTCTGAATTCTACTCCTGTGTATGTTTTTTCATTTACTTTTATTTTTTCTACTCTGTTTGTTTTGTCCCTTGATAATATTTCTATGTTATCTATATTATTTTGATTTAATAATTCTTTTAGTTTATCAATAGAATAAGTTGTTGATACTTTAAATTTATTAAGTGATTCATTATCCCATGGTGATGAAACACTTTTTATATTATTTTCACTAAATACAGCGATAGAATCTTCTGTATATCCATTTGACATTGCAAAATAAAATGATTTAAATACTTTATTATCTTTTTTCATTACTAGATTTTTTGTTGAATTTACAGCATTTAGTATTTTATTATAATATTTTGTATAATCGTCTTGCCATTTTGTTTTCATTTCTGCTATTGTGTTATATACTTGGTCGTCTGTAGTAGTTTCTAAAGCAGAATTTGTATTTTCTATTTTATAAAGTGCATAAGTACGTGATGCTATTGCTTGTGCTTTTAATGCTTCTATATCAAAAGATGCTGGCATTTCACCTGCTACTACTCCTACAATATAATCTTCTAAATTTAATTCTTTTATTTCGTTATTTTTATTAATCTTTATTTTTATATTTGATTCTTCTATTTTTGATGTTGTTTCTTTAGTTTGTTTTTTAGTAGTTTGTCTTGTAATAACAGTTGTTATTTTCGATTCATTATTATCAATATCTACACTAAGTGATTTATATATTATACTTACTACAAATACTGGAATTAATATTAGTACTACTATATATAACAATAAATTTTTTTTCATAATATTTTAGAAGAAGATAGGAAATCTACTATAAAATTAGTTAATAAATAAGACATTATTAAACTAAGTAATATAATAAATATCTTTGCTTCTATACTTTTTTTAGAGTTCCAAAACTTATTAAAATTAATTCCAGTTAGTGTATATGCAGAAAGTAAAGTTGTAATTATATATAAATATACTTTTACATTCATAATTAATTTCTTCTTTCGTATTCTTTTATTTGTTCTACTCTTCTAATATGTCTTTCTTCGTTGGCAAAATCTGTTGTTATAAATGCATTTATCCATTCAAGTATATCATTTATATCATTTTTATAACTCATTGCAATTATGTTTGCATTGTTATGCATTCTTGCTAATTTTGCTTCTGTTAAATGTGATACGTGAGCACAACGAATTCCTTTTACTTTATTTGCTGCTATAGACATTCCAATACCTGTACCGCATAATAATATTCCTATAGAATCTTCGTTATCTCTTACGTATTCTCCTACTGAAAAAGCGTATAAAGGATAATCATCTATTGGTGTATTATGTGTACTTTTGTCTATTATTTCATAATTATCTTTTAAACTATTAATAATTATTTCTTTTTCTTTTACTCCATTGTGATCTGTTGCTATTACTATTTTCATTTTTTTCCTCCATTACTATTTTAAATATAGGTAGTAAACCTGTATTATCTTTTCTGTGAACTGGCAATTGATATAAGTCATGCCCTGGAAAATCATTTCCTTCTATTAGAAATGGTTTTTCTTTTCCTATACATATATCCCATCCAACATATCCTATTTCTGGTATTATATTAGATACTTCTTGACATAATTTAATTACTTCATTCCAATAAGGTATTTTTACTCCTATTATATCTTTGTTTGTTTCTGGATGTTTATAAAATATATTTTTGTGTTTATCTATAGCAGGATATTCAATTATACCATTTTCTATATTAATTGTTGTCACCATACCATCGTGGTTGAAATTATCTACAATATTATCTTTGTTTCCAAATCTAATGAAAGCAGCAACTACTTTTTTATTTAATGTGACAATTCTAACAGTATTTATAGATTTAGGATATATGTCATTGATTACTTTATGTTGTTCTGCTACATCTTCTACTAAATATCTTTTTGTATCTATTAAATATTCATATAATTTTTTTGTATCATAATCAGATACTTTTATTTTTTCTACACCTTTTCCACATGATAAAGATAATGGTTTTACTATGATATATTTTTTATTTTTTAGATATTTTTTAAAATCATTATAGTTGTCATTTAAGTATATCCATTTTCTATTTAAATATTCATTATATAATTTATTAAATATTGCTTTATCTTCAAATATATATGATTTAGTTTTGTCATTATATTTTTTTAATATATTATTGTTTATTCCTCTAGTAATTATTGTTTTTCTTTCTTTGTTGTTCATATTATACATTTCAAATAAATTATAATCTACGTAACCTGCTTCATATTTTAGACCACAGTTTATTATATCAATAAATATATTTAATTTATTCTTATTTGTTTTATTATGGACATCATCTATAGTACTAAAGAAATTTTTATAATTCATTCTAAATATACATCTTGTTAAATATTTTATCTTTCCCATAGTATCCCTCAATTTAAATACTATCATACTTTTGTGAAAATTATGTAAAAAAATAGACTAATTTACAGCCTATTTACTTTCTCTATTATATTTACTGTTGAATTTTTCTATCTTAGTACTTCTCTTAGCACTACTAGCTTTTCCAGTATATTGTGGATGACAAGCACTACATACTTCTACATTATATGTATCTTTATCTATAGTAGACATTGCTTCGAATGTATTACCACAATGACAAACAAATTTAACTGATTTTTGTTCTGGATGTATTCCTTTCTTCATAAACATTATCTCCTTCCGCCATAACTACTTAGTAGTTATAGAAATTTAATTACTTGTATAGTATAACATATTTAATATATATTGCAAGTATGAATTTTGTTATTTTTTAAAATTATTTAAGTTTATGTTGTTTTTTAATGCTAATGAAAGTACTTTTTCGTTGCTAGCATTTTCTACTTCTGATAAATCCATCATTGCTGTTGGAAATGAATTTATCATTGCTGTACCATAATAATTTATTAAATATTGTCTTAGTTTTTCTATGTCTATGTCATCCATTATTTGTCTCCTTTTCTTCTTAAGTGTGTTTTTCGTACATTTTGTACGTTTTTTATATGTTTTTTCGTACATTTTGTACGTTTTTTTATAATAGTAAAGAAAAAGTATCGGTTATGATACTATTCATCTATTAATTTTATGTCTGCTCCAACATTTGATAATTTATCTACTATATTTTCATATCCTCTTAAAATATGTTCTATATTTGTTATTGTTGTTGTTCCTTTTGCAATCATTCCTGCTACCATCATTGAAGCACCTGCTCTTAAATCTGTTGCAACTACTTTTCTTCCTACAAGATGGGTTTTTCCTTTTATAATTGCTGTTTTTTCAAATTGTCTTATGCTTGCTCCCATTGCATTTAGATGTTTAATGTGTCTCATTCTATTTTCATAAATTGTTTCTTCAAATAATGATTCACCTTCGCATTGTGTTAGTAATGTTGACATTGGTTGTCCTAAGTCAGTTGGAAATCCTGGGTAAACTAATGTTTTTACGTTTACTGCTTTTAAATTTTCTGTACGACTAACATATATCTTTGAATCTTTTATAGTAAATTGTGCTCCAGTTTCTCTTAATTTAGTTATAACAGATTCTAAATGTTCTTTAATTACTCCATCTATTATTAAATCTTTACCTAATAATATTCCTATCATTAAATAAGTTCCGGTTTCTATTCTATCTGGTATAACTTCTACAATTCCGTTATTTAATTCTTCTACACCTTCTATAGTTATTGAACTAGTACCTACTCCAGAGATTCGTGCTCCCATTGAATTTAAGAATGATGCAACATTTACTATTTCTGGCTCTTTTGCAGCATTCCAAATATGTGTTGTACCTTTTGCAAGTACTGCTGCTAACATAATATTTACAGTAGCACCAACGCTAGCAAAATCTAAGTATATATCTGCACCATGTAGATTTTTTGCTTTTAAAGTATATGTAGTATCGTCTATTTCTACTGTTGCTCCCATTTTTTCAAATGCAGCAATATGTAAATCTATTGGACGCGAACCTATAACACATCCTCCTGGATAAGATATTTTTGCTTCTCCATATTTACTTAATAACGCTCCCATAAAATAATATGATGCACGTATTGTTGAAGCATATTCTTTAGTTATTTCCGTATTTTTAACATTTTTATTATCTATTGTAATTTCATCACCAGTATAATCAACTTTAGAACCTAAAAGTTCTAACATTTCAATAATTTTATGTACGTCACTAATATTTGGTACATTATATATTTTACAAATACTATTAGTAAGTACTGCTGCTGGCAATAATGCAACTACACTATTTTTTGCACCGCCAATTTTTATTGTTCCTGTAAGTAAATTACCTCCGTTTATAATTAATTTTTTCAAACTATCAACTCCTAAGTTAATGTGGATAACTAAATACATTTCCACATTTCTAATTAAATTATAGTTTATAAATTAAATATTATCAAATATTATTTATAAACCTTTACATAAAAAGCATAATCCTAATATAAAAAGTAATATAGTTCCTAAGAGATAAGAATATGTTTTTAATATTTTATTGATGTATTTTCCTAAAGTTAATCCTAAGAATGTAAATGAAAAACTACATATCATAAATATTGTACTTGATAATATTAAATTATTTGTTATTGCTTTTAAACCTAATCCTATACTAAAACTATCTAATGATACTCCAAAGGCAAAAAGAAATATTCCTGTTTTTGTTAGAGATATTTCTTTTTCTGTAGGCTTAACATATTCTATAAACATCTGTAATGATATTAAAAGTAGTATTAAACCTAATAATATATTTGTGTTTATGTTAACTATATTATTTATAATATTTGATAAAAATACACCTAATAATGGCATAAAAAAGTGAAATATACCTACTGCTATACTAGTTATAGTACATTTTTTTACAGATGGATTTGTTAATCCTATTACTGTTGATACGCTAAATGCATCTACACTTAATGATACTCCTATAATTAATAATAATAGCAATTGTTTCATATTTTAATGCCTCCATACTAAATATTATTATTTATAGTCGTTTAATATTTCTAAAACTTTTGATTTGTATTCTACTTTATCTGTATTGTTTTCTTTTGTATCTATCATACATAATGGTGGAAATAATACACACCACCAATTATTTCCTTTTCCTTCACCTAGATTTATTACTAATGATTCATAGTTTCCTTCTTCGTAGTATATTCCATTTAATTCTTTTTGTGGAAAATAATTATTTCCATATTTTATATTATAATTATTTGAATTAGTTGTTGTACTAACTATGTTATCTATTTCTGGTAAAGTAGATTTTATTTTGTTTCTTGCTATATTTATGTCTTTTGTGTTATCTAACTTTTCATATAACTTGGATTCTACTTTTTCTTTTACTTTTAATTTTAATACTTGGTCTTCTATATTATTACTGTTTGCTATTACTCTTATTCTAATAGAATTTTCTGGAATTAGCATTTTATCATACTCTTTATTATAAACTAAAATTGTTATTATTATTGATATTATAATTAATGCTTTTTTCATTTAAAAACACAACCTTTCAATAATTATATGGGTTGTGTTTTATTATTTTATTCATTTATTATAAATAAGTATCTATCTCTTCCAGATAAATCGCGTTCTAATTTTATTTTTGCTTTAGGAAAGAAATCTTTTGCTAGTTTTTTTAAATCTTTTCCTTGTTTATCTCCTATTTCAAATGCTATAAGATTTTTTTTATTAAGATAATTAGTACATGTACTCATGATATGTCTATAGTATTTTAATCCATCATTTGTAAATATAGCTTTTTTAGGTTCATATTTTATGTTTGGAGATATTTCATCATCTTCTGTTATATAGGGTGGATTAGATATTAATATATCATATTTGTTTACTGGCTTAAATTTAAATATATTTTCTTTTATGAAATTTATATCTGCTTTATTATTTTTTGCATTTTTTCTAGCAAGTTTTAATGCTTTGTTTGATATATCTAACCCAGTTATATTTAAAGTTTCTAATTCCTTTTTTAATACTATACTTATACATCCTGAACCAGTTCCTAAATCTATTAGAGAACCATTTTCTAATTTTAATTTTTTAATGTATTCTATTGTTTTTTCTACTAGAGTTTCTGTTTCAAAACGAGGTATTAATACATGTTTATTTACATTTATATTGTATCCGTAGAAGTTTACGTTTCCAATTAAATATTGTACTGGATAATTTTTATTTAATTTTTTTACTACTTTGTTTAGATTTTTATACTTTGCTTTTAAGAGTTTCCAATCATTTGTAGTAATACTCTCAGGTTTTTCCATTATTTACCTTCTAACTTCATTCTTTGGTCTTCAGTAATTAATGCATTTATTATTTCGTCTAAGTTACCTTCCATAACTTTATCTAAATTCATTACTGAAAAATTTATTCTATGGTCTGTGACTCTATTTTGTGGATAATTATATGTTCTAATCTTTTCTGACCTATCCCCAGTACCAATCTTACTACGTCTTTCTTTTCCTTCTTCTTCTAATTGTTCTTGTAGCATTTTATCATATAATCTTGCTTTTAATATTTTTATTGCAATTTCTTTATTTTTTATTTGACTTCTTTCTGTTTGTGAATAAACTATAATTCCTGTAGGAATATGTGTTAATCTTACTGCTGAATCTGTTGTATTTACTCCTTGTCCTCCACATCCACTACTTCTAGTAATATCTACTCTTACTTCATTCATGTCTAGTTCAAAATCTATGTCATCTGGTTCTGGCATTACTAATACAGTTGCAGTTGATGTATGAACTCTACCTTGTGTTTCAGTTGCTGGTACTCTTTGTACTCTATGTGAACCACTTTCCCATTTTAATTTAGAGTAAACGTTTTCTCCTTTTACACTAAATTCTATTTGTGAATAACCGCCACTTGTACCTGGTTCCTCATTTGATATTTCAATTTTCCAACCATTTTTTTCTGCATACTTTGAGTACATTCTGAATAAATCTCCTGCAAATATATTTGCTTCGTCTCCTCCAGCTGCTCCTCTAATTTCCATTATTATATTTTTACCATCATTTTCATCTTTCGGTATTAATAATAATTCTAACTCTTTAACAAGATTTTCTTTTTTAATTTCATTATTTTCCAATTCTTCACTAACTAAATCTGCCATTTCTTGGTCGTTAGACATTTCTTTTAATCCTTTAATTTCTTCTTCTGTTTTAATTAGTTCTTCATATTTTTTTACAGTTATTTCTAAATCACTATGTTCTTTAGAAAGTTTTTTTAACATACTGTAATCACTCATTATTTCTGGATTTTGTAATTCACTCTCTAGTTCATTATATCTTGCTTTAATTAATTCTAATCTTTCTATCATGAGTTTTACCTCCTATTAAACTATTTCGTTTTCTTCTGATTCATCCATTACAACTAAATCTTTTAAATCATCTTCTGTTTCATCGTCATCAATTATTTCTTCATCATAATTAATTTCTTCTTCTTTTTCTTCCTCTTCTTCAACATCTCTGTCTTCGATTACTTCTTCTTCATCATCATCTTCATCTATAATTAATTTAGTTTTATGATTAATTTTTAAATCCCAATAACCTTTTTCTAACATAATAAATCTTTTATCAGTAGATAATAATTCAAAGAAATCTGCTAAATGATCTTCAAAAGCACTTTCAGGTAAATTCATAATTCTAATAACTTCTTTGAATAAATCTTGAATTTTCATTTTCTTTTCTCTATGTTCTAATACCTTATAAGCAACATCATCATAAGACATACTTAATAATTCTTCTTCACTTAAATTTAATGATTTCATATTATTTCCTCCATAACTAAATACATTTATGTATTTAAAACAAATAGAATTATATCATAATACATATGATTGTCAACTATTTTTTTATATATTCCATTCTTATTATATTAATACAATTTTCTTCTGTTTCTATTTTATACTTAATTTCTATAAAATTATCTTTATTTTCAATATTTAATAAAGACATATTAACTAATAAATTATTATTATACTCTTTTAAAAATATATTACATTGTTCTTTATTAAAATCTAATTCTATTAATTCATTATCTGTTTCTTTAATTAATATATTATTATTAAATATATATTTTATACCATCTAACTTAAATATTAATTTATTATTTTGATTAATACATTTAATATCATTTTCATTTATTATAATATTATTATCTTTTTTTAATATAAAATTTAATTTATTCATATATATCTTTTCCTTTGGGTATAATTTTATCATATTATTTATTAAATATCACTTATAAATTATATTTTTTTTTACATAATATTTTTAGGTGGAAATATGAAACATATTAAATTTACTTTTAAAATATTTGTATTTTTATTTATAACATTTGTTGTTTCTATGTCATTACTATATGCTTATGCTTATTTAAGTGATGGTATAGATATTAAAACTAGCAACTCATTTTATATATATGATAAAGATGAAAAATTAGTTTATTTGGGTAGTGGTAATAGTGAATGGGTAGATATAGAAAATGTTAGTCCTTATTTTTTAGATGCTATTATTAGTACTGAAGATAAATATTTTTACAAGCATATGGGATTTGATTATTTGCGTATTGCTAAGTCTTTATATACTAATTTTAAGAATGGTTATATATCACAAGGTGGTAGTACTATAAGTCAACAGTATGTAAAGAATATGTATTTAGATTTTGATAAAACTTGGGAGAGAAAGATACAGGAAGCATTTTTAACTTTGAAGTTGGAAACACATTATAGTAAAGATGATATATTACAAGGATATATTAATACTATTAATTTCGGGCAAGGATGTTATGGTATAAGTGATGCTAGTAAGTATTATTTTAATAAAAAACCTAGTGAACTTAGTTTAGAGGAGGCTATAATACTAGCTGGTATACCTAAGTCGCCTAATAATTATAATCCGGTTAGTAGCTATGAAAAAGCTATTAAAAGAGGTAAGCTAGTTGCTGAATGTATGCTTAATAATGGTAAAATAGATAAAAAGACTTATGATAATTTGTTTAAAAATAAGTTAGATATTTATGCTAAAAGTGATTTAAATAATTTACAAACTTTAATGTATTATCAAGATGCTGTTATGGATGAGTTAAAAAGTTTAAATGGTATTCCTGATAGTTTAATAGATTCTGGTGGTCTAAAAGTTTATACTAATTTAGATATGGATATACAAAGTAATTTGGATAAATCTATTGTTGAAAATATGACTAATGATGATGTTGAGGTTGCTAGTGTTATTATTGAACCTGATACTGGTAAGATTAGAGCGTTGGCAGGTGGTAAAGATTATAAGAAAAGTCAATTTAATAGAGTTGTTAAATCTAAAAGACAAGTTGGTTCTACTATAAAGCCTTTTCTATATTACACTGCGTTAGAAAATAATATGACTAGTTCTTCTACTTTTACTAGTGAAAAAACTGATTTTGTGTTTTCTAATAATAAAACATATAGTCCTACTAATTATGCTAATAAGTATGCTAATGGAGATATTACTATGGCTGCAGCACTTGCGTATAGTGATAATATATATGCTGTTAAAACTCATCTATTTTTGGGTGAAGATAAGTTAGTTGATACTATGAAAACTGTTGGTTTAAAAACTAAATTAGAACCTATACCATCTTTAGCACTTGGCAGTAAAGAAATAAATATGTTAGATTATGCCGTTGCTTATAATACGTTAGCTAGTGGCGGATATAAGGGTGACGTTTATTTAATAGATAGAGTTGAAGATTTACAGGGGAATGTTTTATATAAACATAAACAAAAAAGAGAATTAGTTTTAAATACGAATTCTTTATATATATTAAATGAAATGATGAATAATTCTTATAATTCTAAATTTATTAGTTATAACTCTCCTACTGCGTTATCTATAAGTGATAAGTTAACAAAAAAATATGCTATTAAAAGTGGTTCAACTAATAATGATTATTGGTTAATTGGTTATAATCCAGATATATTAATGATGGTATGGACTGGTAATGATAATAATAAGGAAGTTGAAGCAAATTATTCTAAAATTAGTAAAACTATATGGGCTGATACTGTGGAGGCTAGTTTAAAAGATAAAGAAGAAAGATGGTATACTAAGCCACAAAACGTTGATGCTGTTATATTAGACCCTGTTAGTGGTAAGTATACTAGTGATAGTAAAGGTAGTTTATTTTATTTCTTGAAAGGTACTGAGCCTGTAAATTAAATTTTGGCAAAAGAAAAGTGGATAACTTAGGTGTTTTCCACTTTAAATTTAATATGCACTAATGTCATGATAATCACAATGGTCTACTGTTTTAGCATCACTAAACATAGCCATTGCTTTAAATTTCCATGTTTGATTACCTAATAAATTATTAGTATTATCTATAGCTGTTCCTAAATTCGTACCATTTGCATCATAACATATAAATTCGATTTGAACATATGAATAATCGATATCTTGATTATTTCTAACATTTCCTTCAATATAATATCCCATACCATAATCATCAGAATATTGTTTAAGAATTTCATAAGTAAATTTTTCTTTTGTTTCATTTGATTTTGTATCACTTAAATCACCTTCCGATGCCGTATTACTTCCAGCTGCAGCTACGGAACTAATAATAATTACTAATGAAATGATTATTAGAGCAACTTTAAGTCCATTTCCTTTTTGTCTTTTTTGACAATTAGGACATATTTTTGCTTTTGAATCTATTTCTGATTGGCAATATTTACATTTTTTCATTATTCTACTCCTTTCAAAAAAATTATATCATAAAAACTTCTGCTAGACGACATATTTTTTTATGAAAGTGTGTAATAATTTTGGTAGTTAAAGGAGGTCATACTTCTATGAAGCGATATTCTAAATATATTTTATCTCAACAAGTTAGAAAAAATATAAGAAAATACCGATTAATAAGAGGGTATACAATGCAAGAGTTAGCAGATTTAACACAGTTGACTCATGGTTATGTTAGAGATTTAGAATGTATGACTATCGATAAAACTCCTACTCTAGAAACTATTGGTAAATTTGCAGATGCATTAGAAATTGATATAAGACAATTATTTGATGATATATCTGAATAATTTTTGTTTTCCGTGCTTATAGTACGTTTTTTTATATTAGAGCTATTTTGTTAAAGTCAAAAAAAATAAAGTGGGATAAGTATTAAGTTTTCCACTTTATTTTTCTATTTTTATAATTATTTGATATAAATCTTCAAAATCGTAATCTTCAGTTTCTATTTGGAAACCGGCATCACTAATTTCTTGTTCTATATCTTTTAAAGAATTTATTACAGAATTTAAGTCACCTTTTACTATTCTTTTTTGAGGTTTTGTTTCTTTTGGTTCTTCGACTTTAGTTTCTACTGGTTTAGATTCTTCCGCTGTAGGTATATCAAATATTTCATATTGATTTTGTAATTGTTTTTTAGAATCCATTATTAGTTTTGCAATGTCTTCACTTTCTAAATCTGTATTGTCTTCATTATTACTGAATGACATATCTAAAGTTTCTATTTGATTTAATAAATCTTTGTTTTCTTCATTATTTAAAATATTAAATCTAGATGTTGGTTCTTCTGGTGCTGGTTCGTTTAATTTTTTTATTTCATTATCTAATTGTCTTACTGTTAATCTATTTTCTATTATTTTATTTAACATATCTATTTGGTCTTGCGGATTAGATAGTGATAATAAACTTCTTGCATGTCTTTCTGATATTTTTTCTGACATTAATGCATCTTGTACTTCTTCTGGCAAATTTAATAATCTTACTTTATTTGCTACTGAAGATTGTGAAATGCCTAATCTTTTTGCTAATTGTTCTTGAGTTAAATATCCTCTATCTAATAATTTTTTATAGGATTTTGCTTCTTCTATTGCAGAAAGATTTCTTCTTTGTAAGTTTTCTACTAATGCTACTTCTGCAGAAGTGTTATCATCTAAATCTGCTATTATTGCTGGTACTTTATTTAATCCAGCTATTTGACTTGCTTTATATCTTCTTTCTCCTGCAATTATTTCATATTTATCATTAGATAATTTTCTTAAGACTAATGGTTGAATAATACCATGTTCTTTTATAGATGATGCTAAGTCTTTTAAAGCATTTTCATCAAAAGTTAGTCTTGGTTGAAATCTATTTGGAATTATATTTTCTACATTTATATATTGTATGTTTGGTTCTAAATTCATTTGCCCCTACTCCTATTCTATTAATAATAATACTTTATTTTTATATATTTTTCAAGTAGTTTGTAGTTAATTTAATAAAAAAATAGTCTCTAAATTTATAGAGGCTTTTTTATAATTTGACTATAATTTCTTGGATATTTTGGATTTGTTTTATTTGTTTTTTTTATTAATATAAAATTTCTTATACCAGTATTGTTTGGTAAATTTATATTAATTGTTTTTATGTACTCTCCTCCTAGTACTTTAATTCCATTTTTGCTATTATTTAATTCTTCTTCGTAGTCAGATTTCATTGCTATAAAATATCCATTTTGTTTAACATAAGGTATGGATAATTCTATAAGTATTGGAAGATTTTTTACTGCTCTTGCAGATACAATATCAAAGTATCCTCTTTTTTCTACTATATATTCTTCTGCTCTTTTATTTACTATTTCTACATTATTTAATTCTAATAGTTTTGATAGACTTTCACAGAATTTAGTTTTTTTGTTATTTGAATCTAATAATGTTAATTTTATATTTGGAAATAGTATTTTTATAACTATACCTGGAAAACCAGCTCCGCATCCTATATCTAACATAGTATTTATATTATTAAAATCTATTGTTTTTGTTAAAAGACATGAATCGTAGAAATGTTTTAAATATATATCTTCTTTAGTTGTTATTGATGTTAAGTTTGTATGTTTGTTATATTCTATTAAATATTCATAATATGTTTTGAATTTGTTAATTTGATTTTGTGTTAATATTATGTCAATATTTTTTAATTCATTTATAAATTCTGTCTCATTCATTTTTACTATATTCCTTTTTTAAATATATTGCTAGTATAGATAAATCAGCTGGGTTTACACCACTAATACGTGATGCTTGTGCTAATGTTTCTGGAGCAACACTAATTAATTTTTGTTTTGCTTCGCTAGCTAAATTAGTTATTTTGTTATAGTCAATATCTTTTGGTATTTGTTTTGATTCTAACTTTAGAAGTTTTTCTACTTCTTTTAGTTCTTTGTTGATATAACCTTCATATTTTACTAATATTTGGGCTTGATTATATACTTCTTTATCATATTTATTTTCTAATATGTTTTCTTTTAGTAATAAATCTATTGTGATTTCTGGACGTTTTAGGAATGTATAAAGATTTGTACCATTTTCTAATTTTTCTGTTTTCATTTGATTTAATATATTTTGTGTTATGTTTTTATTAGATATTTTAGTTTCTTTTAATTCATTTATTAATTTGTCTATATTATTTTCTTTTTCTATAAGTTTATTGTATTTTTCTTCACTAATAAGTCCGGCTTCATAACCATATTTGCGTAATCTTATATCTGCATTATCATGTCTTAAAAGTAATCTAAATTCTGCACGACTTGTTAGCATTCTATATGGTTCTTTTGTACCTTTTGTCACTAAATCATCAATTAATACTCCTATATATGATTCATTTCTTTTTAAAATTAATGGCTCTTTATTTTGAATTTTTTTCACTGCATTAATTCCTGCTATGATTCCTTGTCCTGCTGCTTCTTCATATCCACTTGTTCCATTTATTTGACCTGCTGTAAATAAATTGTTAATTACTTTTGTTTCAAGTGATGGTTTTAGTTGTAGAGGATTTATTGCATCATATTCTATTGCATAAGCATATTTTAATATTTTAGCATTTTCTAATCCTTTTAAACTATGTACCATTTTTTCTTGAACGTCTGTTGGCATTGATGTTGAGAAACCTTGTAAATATAAATCATCATAATATAGGCTTTCTGGTTCCAAGAATAATTGATGTCTTTCTTTGTCTGCAAATCTTACTATTTTATCTTCAATGCTAGGACAATATCTAGGTCCTATTCCTTCTGCGTATCCACCATACATTGCACTTCTTGATAGATTTTCTTTTATTATATTATGTGTATTTTCATTTGTGTAAACTAAATAACATTTTTCCTGTTTATCTTTGTCATAATATATTTCATTTTCTGTATTAAATGTCCAATATTCATCATCGCCAGTTTCTTCTTTTAGAACACTGAAATCTACACTATTTTTATCTATTCTTTGTGGAGTACCAGTTTTAAGTCTCAATATATCAAATCCTAATTCTTTTAATTTAGTACTTAAAAATTTTGACCTTCTTTCTCCATGAGGACCTTCTAATTTGTTTGTATCACCTACTAATATTTTGCTTCTTAAGTATGTTCCTGTAGTCAATACTAAGGATTTACAAAAATATTTTGTTCCGTCTTCTAATATAATTCCTTTTATTGTATTATTATCAGTTATTAGGTCTTCTACCATACCTTCTATAATTGTTAAATTTTCTGTGTTTTGTAAGGCTTTTAGCATATTTTTTGGATATGTTATTTTATCTGCTTGTGCTCTTAAAGATCTAACTGCAGGTCCTTTACCGTTGTTTAACATTTTAATTTGTATGTGACTTTTATCTGCAACTATTCCCATTAGTCCGCCCAATGCATCAATATCTCTAACAATTATTCCTTTTGCAGTACCACCTATTGATGGATTACATGGCATATCTCCAATATTTTTTATATTTGAAGTAATAAGAGCAGTTTTTGCACCCATTTTTGCTGCAGCATGACTTGCTTCGCAACCGGCATGTCCTCCTCCTACTACAATTACATCATAATTCATACTTTACACTCACTTTCCTAAACAGAAATTACTGAATATTTCGTCTAATAATTCATCTTTGTAAGTACTTCCTATTATTTCACCTAATAGGTCAAAACATTCTTTTATGTCAATGGCAAGTAAATCTATTTCTATATTGTTTTCTATACTATTTAATGTATTGTCAAGAACGTCAATTGATTTTTTTACTAAAGATATTTGTCTTGAATTTGATAAATAATTTAAATTAGATGATTCTAATTCACCTAAATTAAATAATTCTCTTATTTTGTTTTTTAAGTCATTTAGATTTTTATATTCTTTTGTATTTCCATATACTATGTTATTTGTTTTTATTTTACTTTCATCTAGTTTTTTTTCTAAGTCATTTTTATTTATGTAAACAATTAGTTTTTTATTTTTTAATTCATTTATTAACTCTAATTCTTCTTGCGTGATTTCTTCGTTATAATTTAGTACTAAAATTATTAAATCAGATGAATTTATAATCTCTTTACTTTTGTTTACACCTATTTGTTCTACTATATCATTTGTTTCACGGAGTCCAGCAGTATCTATTAAATTTAAAATAATTCCATCTAATATTATTTTTCCTTCAACTATATCACGTGTTGTTCCTGCAATATTTGTGACAATTGCTTTTTCTTCTTCTAATAAAGTATTTAATAAACTACTTTTTCCTACGTTTGGTTTACCTACAATTGCAACATCTATACCTTTTTTTATAAGTTTACTATTTTGAGATTCTTTAAGTAAATTTTCTAATTCTTTTTTTATTGTTATAATTTTCGGTTTGATTAATTCATTTGTTAGTACAATTGCATCTTCGTATTCTGGATAATCTATATTAACTTCTATATTTGCACTAATACTAACTAATTCTTTCCTTATTGAATTTACTAAATTAGTTATATTTCCTGTGACACCATTTAATGATAATCTCATACTTTTTTCTGTCTCTGAATTAATTAAATCTCCTACTGATTCAGCTTCTATTAAATCAATTCTTCCATTAAGAAATGCTCTTTTTGTAAATTCTCCTGGTTCTGCTAATCTTGCACCATTAGTTAATAATAGTTCTAAAACTTTATTAGTAGTACTTATTCCACCATGACAATTTATTTCAATTATATCTTCTGTTGTATAAGTTTTTGGTGCTAACATAACAGATACTAATACTTCGTCTATTACTTCATTATTATCCATTATATAACCATAATTAATTGTATGAGAATCTACTTTACGTAAATCTTTTCCTTTAAATATTTTATTAACTATTTCAATTGCATTTGGTCCAGAAACTCTAACAATTGATATTGCTCCTACTCCTAATGCTGTTGAAATTGCACATATTGTATCAAACATAGTACACCACTCCATAATGTATTATATCACAAAAATTATTTCCCGGGAAATAATTTTACATAAAATAAAAACTATCAAATTTAATTGACAGTTTCTTTACTTTCTACGTATTTAATTACAACATGTCTATTTGGTTCTTCACCTTCACTTATTGTTGACACTTTTTTATTATTACTTAATATATTATGAACTATTCTTCTTTCATAAGAATTCATATTTTCTAGCTTTACGTCAACTTTCGTTGTTGCAACTTCGCGAGCTATTCTTTTTGCAAGTCTTTCTAAATTCTTTTCTTGTTTTTCTTTATAGTTTTCTACGTCTAAAATTATATGTGGATATATTTTAAAATTATTACTTAACACTTGTTTTACTATATATGTTAATGATGATAATGTTCTTCCATCCTTACCAATTAATATGCTATTATTATCACTATACATTTTTATTATTATTTGTTCATCTCTTATTTTAGATTCAAATGTGGCTTCTATACCCATTAAATCTGTAAGATTTTTTAAATAGTCTTTTACATAATTTTGTATAGCGTCAAGTGTGTAAACTTTAATTTTATAACTTGATTTTTTTAATAAACTACCTTTAATTTCTTCTTTTGTTATTATTACTTCTGTTTTTTCTTTGTTAAGTTCTTGTAAACTATTTTCAATTAACTCTTCTAAATTTTTTCCTTCAAACTCTTTTACTTCCATAATTCATTATCTCCTTTTTTTTACTATTAATGATTGAATTACACTAAATCCATTTGTTACTACCCAATAAAGTGCTATTGCTGTTGGTAAACTAAATGATGCTATTGAGATAAATATTAACATAAATGTTGTCATAAATTGCATTTGTTTTTGTTGTTCAGAACTTCCTGTTGATGCCATACTGAATTTAAATGACAAGAATGTTGTTAGAATTATTAATCCTATTAGTACTAAATATAAGTAATTACCTGATTTAATTCCAACTAATGGTGTTGTTCCTAATTGTAAACTCCATAAGTTTTCTTCAAATATAGCTGGTACCCTGTTTATTGCTTCTAAGAATGCGAAGAATAATGGCAATTGTATAAATGACACTAGACATCCACCAACTGGATTAATATCATATTTTTTATAAATTAACATTGTTTCTTGACTTTTTTGCATCATTGAATCTGAATCTGTTTTATCTTTGTATTTCTTTTCTAGCTTTTCAAGTTCAGGTTGAGCTTTTTTCATATTTTCAGATTGCTTAGCAGTTTTAAGTGATAATGGTAATAAAATTATTCTTAATGCTAAACCAATTAACATTACTGATATACCATAATTTTTTACTAATAATCCCAATTTTATTATTAACCAAGCAATTGGCATAACAAATAATTGTACCCATAAACCATTATAAGTTTTTTTATTATAGAATTTTAATTTCTCACAACTTGGTAAATCTTTTAATTTAACTTCCATATTCTTTTCGTATTTTTCATATATTGCTGTTAATTCTTTTTCCTCTGGTTTACAAAGTATATTTGAAGTTAAACTTTGACCAGTTTTTTCATTTGTAATTCTTTTTTTATCATTATCTGATAAGTACTTTGTACATCCTGTTGTTAATGTTAATGCTAACATTATTATAAGTATTAATTTTTTTCCTGTATTTTTTTTCATAAATTCTCCTTTATCTTTCTTTCTAGGTTGTTAAGTCTTTCCTCAAATGGAGTTTCTAAACATCCTTTCCTTATCATTATAATATAATCCGTGTTATTTTTAAATAAAGATTTTAATTTATCTATAATTTCTCTTGTTTGTCTTTTTAATTTGTTTCTTGTTACTGCATTTCCAATCTTATTACTTATAGCAAGTCCAAACCTAATTTTTTCTAGATTATTTTCCTTATAATATATAACGTAATCTTTTGTTTTAATAAATTTTCCTGTTTTTATAATAGTCGTAAAATCTTTTTTTGATTTAATCATTTCTCTTTTTTTCATTTAATCACATCCTTATAGATAAAAAACCACAATAAAATTGCGGTTTATTTACATAATACTTTGCGTCCCTTTTTTCTTCTTGATTTTAAAATATTCGTTTCTTTACGTGCAAAAAAGCCATGTTTTTTACTTTTTTTACGATTATTTGGTTGAAAAGTTCTTTTCATAATTGCACCTCCACCTCTTTAAGCTTTTTTTATTTTAGTATATTTTTATATAGAAGTCAATTAAAAATTTAAAATTTATTAAAAATAGTTTTCAACGTGATTATGTTAATATCTTTTTTTGTTGTTAATATCATTTTGTGGAAATTGTGGAAAAGTTTAATTTTATACTTTTTTATCAATGTTTGTTTGTTAATAAATATGTGGAAATAATGTGGAAACCTAAAAAATTTAAAATTCATGCTTTCTTTTTCAACAAAAGTGTTTTAAAATAATGTTAGTTAACAGAAATAATCTTGAAAGCGGGGTGTTTTGATGGATAATAATTTTTCTTGGGATGATTTTTTAAACATTATAAAATCTAAATTATCTAGTGTTTCGTATGATACCTGGTTTAAAGATACTTCTTTATCTAAAATAACAAATGATTCTATAGATATATTAGTACCAATGAGTTTTCATAAAGATTTTTTAAATAGAAATTACTATGATTTAATTGATAGTATAATTACTAACCTTACTGGACATAGTTATGATATAAATTTTGTTGTTGAAGATGATATTGTTAATAATGATATAGTTGTTAACAATAATACTTCTAAGAAGAATAATGATAATTTTCAAACAAATTTAAATCCTCAGTATACTTTTGATACATTTGTAATAGGAGATTCTAATAGATTTGCTCAAACAGCTGCTGTAGCTGTTGCTGAACAACCTGGAAAAGTTTATAATCCACTGTTTATTCATGGTAAAAGTGGGCTTGGTAAAACACATTTGATGCATGCTATTGGTAATTATATTACTGAAACTTCCGATAAAAAAGTTTTATATGTTACTAGTGATAAGTTTATTACCGATTTTATCGGAATTAATAGAAAAGATACAGATAATTATGATGTAATAGAGCATTTTAAAGAAAAGTATAGGAATATCGATGTTTTAATAATAGATGATATACAGTTTTTAGGTGGTGCAGAGAAAACACAACAAGAATTCTTTCACACTTTTAATACTTTATATGATTCAAATAAACAAATAATTATTAGTTCTGATAGGTCGCCAGATGATTTAAAATTACTGGAAGATCGTTTGCGTACAAGATTTAGATGGGGACTAACAGCTAACATATTTCCACCTGATTTTGATTTAAGATGTAAAATTTTAAGAGATAAGATGTCAGGTTTAGAAGGGGCTAAACTAATTAAAGATGATGTAATAGAGTATATTGCTAATAATTGTGAAAGCGATGTAAGATATTTGGAAGGTTCGATTAGAAGACTATTTGCTTTTGCTGCAATGTATAGCCCAACTGAAATTAATTTAGATTTTGCAATAGAAGCCCTTAAAGATTATATTGGCTCTTCTGTATATAGTAGTAGTAATATTTCAAAAATACAGAAAGCAGTGGCAGATTATTTTGATATTACTGTTGAAAACTTAAAAAGTAAAAAAAGAACGGCAAATATAAACAATGCTAGACAGATTGCAATATATTTATGTAGGGTTATCACTGAAGAGACTACTACTAGGATAGGGTTAGAATTTGGAAATAGAGACCATTCAACTGTTCTACATGCTATAGATAAAGTTAGTAGAGATGTTAAAAATAATGAAGAGTTAAAAAATCAATTAAATGAAATTAAAAATAAAATAGGTTAATTATTGTTGAAAAGTTTATAGTTTTAAACAAGTGTTATGTCAGGTTTTATGGCGTATTTTGTCAGATATTAACAATTTCAACATCTATAATAATAATATGTTAATAAAAAGAAAGAAGGAGATATTATGAAATTAACAATTAATAAAAATATTTTATTAGAAAGTTTAGTAAATGTGGTAAGAGCTATAAGTCCAAAAAATATAATTCCAATATTAAATGGAATAAAATTTGAATTAACTAGTGAAGGTTTAAACTTAATTGCTAGTGATAGTGATTTAACAATAAAAAGCTTTATACCTAAAAGTGAAATAGAATCTATTGATGAAGAAGGGACAATTATTATTCAAAGTAAATATATAATAGATATAATTAGAAAGTTACCTAGCGATTTAGTTAATATAGAAGTTATAGATGGTTTAAAAATAAGAATTTATACTGATAGTAGTCAATATAATTTAAATTGTTTAAATACAGAGGATTATCCACAAATTATTTTAGAGGAAAGTAAAAATCCTATCACTATAAGTAGTGAAATTATCAAGAATATGATTAAGCAAACTATTTTCGCAGTTTCTATTCAAGAATCTAGACCACTTTTAACAGGTTTGAATTTAAAAATTAATGGTAAAGTATTAGAAGTTGTTGCGACAGACTCATATAGACTTGCTAAAAAAACAATCATTTTAGATAATGATTATCCTGAAATAGTTAATATAACCATACCAGGTAAAAATATTAATGAGTTTGATAAAATAATAAGTGATGATAGTAATGTTGAATTACATTTATTTAGTAATAAAGTATTATTTAAATATAGAAATATAATATTTCAATCAAGTTTATTAAATGGTAATTACCCAAATACAAGTAATTTAATTCCAAATGATTTTGAAATAATTATTAATTCATCTCTTTCAAATTACTATGCTAGTATTGATAGAGCAGCTTTGTTAACTCAAAGTAAAGATAAGAATATTGTAAGAATGGAAACAAATGGTAATATTCTTAATGTATCTAGTTTTGCTTCTGACATTGGTAAAGTCGAAGATAAAATCGAAATAAGTAAAAATACTGATAAAGATATAGCAATATCATTTAGTTCAAAATATATGCTAGAAGCTTTAAGAACTTTTAATGAAGATGAACTATTAATTTTGCTTAACGATGATTCATCTCCTATAATACTTAAATCAGTACAAGATGAAAGTTTAATTCAATTAATTTTACCTATAAAAACATATTAATTTAAAAAAAATTAAAATATTGTTAATAATTCGACATTTATTAACAATATTTTTTTTGTTTCTTTGATATAAGGGTATATGTCAGGGAGGTGAATGGTTATGAAGGATTATGAAATCAATAAAGAGACTTTGGCAGTAATTCCAATTGGTGAAAAAAAATCTAAAGTTATTGAAAAAAATCGTACTTATATAATCAATTCAAAACCGAATAAGGTGATGGATGATAGTTGTAAGTATTATGGTAGTTCTTTTGAAGGAAGACAAAAAGGGACTACAAATCTTACTGGTATAAGTTATAAAGCTCCAATAATTGTTCAAGAAGAAGGCAATATTATATTTTTTCCTACTACTAGTCCTAGGTTAAAAAAGTGTTGTTGGGTTTCATTAAATAATATTGATTCATATTATTATGATTTTGAAAAAAAGACTTGTGTTATAATATTTGATAATAAATCAAAATTAGAATTTGATATGTCTTATTGTGTATTAAATAATCAGATATTAAAGTCACATAGACTAGAGTCTATTTCTCATAAAAGAAAAGATAAAAATTAAGTTATTTTTTAGATAAAAAACGTTTTAAATATGTGTTTTTTATGGTATAATGTAAATAGGTATAGGAGTATTCGTAATACCTATTTATTTATTATATTTATTAAAAGAGGGTTTAAAATGGAAATAACATCTTTGAAACTTGTTAATTTTAGAAATTTTGATAATTTAGAATTAAACTTTTCTAATAACAAAAATATAATTATTGGAGATAATGGAGTTGGTAAAACAAATATTGTTGAAGCAATATTTGTTTTAGCCTTGACAAAGTCATTTAGAACTAATGATGATATGTTGATGGTCAAAAATGATAAAAATTATTTTAAAATTGAAGGCGATGTTAAATCTAATTTTATTAATAATTATAAAATAATTTATCAAGAAGGCGTTAAAACTGTAAAAATAAATAATAATAAAATAAATAAGTTTAGTGATTACATATCTAATATTAATGTAATATTGTTTAGTATAAATGATTTAAAATTAATAAAGGATACTCCAAGTACTAGAAGAAAACTAATTAATTTAGAGATATCAGAATTAGATAATAATTATATTAAATATTTAAATTATTATAATAAGATATTAAAACAAAGAAATTCTTATTTAAAAACATTATATGGTAAAACTATTAATTATAATTATTTAAATATAATTGATAGTCAACTTATAGAATATGGACTTAAGATAAAAAATATTAGAGATAAATTTGTTAATGATATAAATAATATTATATCTTCCGTTCATGTTAAATTAGGTGGGAATAATGATTTAAATATTTATTATAAAACTGATTATCAAGATTTTGATAAAGAATATTTATTAAATTTATATGCTAAAAATATTAATAAAGATATTAATTTAGGTTCTACACAAATAGGTATTCATAAAGACGATTTTATATTTAATATAGATGGTAATGATATTAAAAATTTTGCTAGTGAAGGACAACAAAAAAATTGTGTAATAGCTTTTAAACTTGCTGAGTTAGAAATTTTTAAAGAAAAAACTGGTGAATATCCTATATTAATATTAGATGATTTATTTAGTGAGTTAGATATAAAGAAAATAAATAAAATTTTAAATTATATTAGTGAAGATATCGAGACTTTTATTACAACTACTGATTTAAAAAAGATTAAGAAGTGTTATTTAAAGTCTAGCAAGATATTTGAATTCAAAAATGATGAGATAAAGGAGAGATATTATGAATGAATATAATGAAAGTGATATTCAAGTACTTGAGGGCTTAGAAGCTGTTAGAAAAAGACCTGGTATGTATATTGGTACGACCGATGTTAAGGGATTACATCATTTAGTTTGGGAGATTGTAGATAATTCAATTGATGAAGCTTTAGCTGGTTTTTGTAAAAATATTGAGATAATTATTAATAAAGATAATTCAATTACAGTTAGAGATGATGGACGTGGTATTCCTGTAGGAATTCATCCTAAAACTGGTATTTCAACTGTTGAAACAGTCTATACGGTATTGCATGCTGGTGGTAAATTTGGTGGTGGAGGCTATAAGGTATCTGGTGGTCTTCATGGTGTTGGCGCTAGTGTTGTTAATGCTTTATCAAAGTGGGTAATTGTTAGAGTTTATAAAGATGGAAAAATTTATGAAGCTAAATTTGAAAATGGTGGAAAAACTACTCAAAAATTAACTGTTATTGGTGAATGTGATATTAATAGAACTGGTACTAGTGTTAAATTTAAACCAGATCCAGAAATATTTGATACTGAAATATATGATTATGAAACTTTAAAAGTTAGAGTTAGAGAATTAGCCTTTTTAAATAGAGGACTACAATTAACTTTAAGAGATGATAGAGATGAAGAAGATACACAAGGAGATAAATTTTTATATGAAGGTGGAATTAGTGAGTATGTTAAATTTTTAAATAAAAATAAAACTCCTATTCATGAACAAGTAATACATTTAGAAGGTGAAGAAGCAGGTATTTTCTTTGAAGTTGCTATGCAATATAACACTGGATATTCTGATAATATTTATTCGTTTGTTAATAATATTAATACACATGATGGAGGAACACATGAAGAAGGTGTTAGACGTGCTTTAACTAGAATTATTAATAATTATGCTAGAAAGAATAATATATTAAAAGAAAAAGATGAATCTTTAACTGGTGATGATGTTAAAGAAGGATTAACAATGATTGTTTCTTGTAAACATCCTAATCCACAATTTGAAGGTCAAACTAAAGGTAGACTTGGAAATAGTGAAGTTAGAAAAATTGCTGATAGTGTATTTTCTAAAGGATTTGAACGTTTCTTAATGGAAAATCCTAATGAAGCTAAAATTATTATAGAGAAAGCTATTATTGCTTGTCGTGGTAGACTTGCTGCTAAAAGAGCACGTGAGGTTACACGTAAAAGTGATATAAGTGTGACTAGCAATTTCTTTGGTAAATTATCTGATTGTAAAAGTAAAGATCCAAAAGTTTCTGAAATATTTATAGTCGAGGGAGATAGTGCCGGTGGTTCTGCTAAAAAGGGTAGAGACTCAATGACACAAGCTATACTTCCATTAAGAGGTAAAATATTGAATGTAGAAAAAGCTAGATTAGATAAAGCATTAGGTAATGAAGAAATTAGAACTATAATAACTGCTTTTGGAACTGGTATAGGTCAAGAATTTGATTTATCAAAATTAAGATATGATAAAATAATAATAATGACCGATGCCGATGTTGATGGAGCGCATATTAGAGTATTGTTATTAACATTATTTTATAGATTTTTCCGTCCTATTGTTGAAGCCGGTCATGTTTATGCGGCACAACCTCCATTATTTAGAATAATGCATGGAAAAACAAGAAAATATGTATTAGATGAAGATGAAAAAGAAGCATATTTAAGAAGTTTACCTGAGAATATTCGTTCAAGAGCTGAAATTGCTCGAATGAAAGGTTTAGGAGAAATGGATGCTGCTGAATTAAATGAAACTACAATGGATATAAATCAAAGAATTTTAAGAAAGATTACTGTTGATGATTGTGTTAGTGCAGATCAAATATTCTCTTCATTAATGGGAGAAGATGTTGAACCTAGAAAAGAATTTATTGAGGCTAATGCTAATTATGCAGAGTTAGATATTTAGGAGGTGTAGGTATGGAAGAAGAAAATAAAGATATAATTGAAGAAACTAATAATGAGGAAACAAATGAAGTTGTTAGTGATAACGTAGATAAAAGTGAAGATCCTTCTTATTTTAGTGGTGAGTTTCATGAAAGAGATAAATTAAGTGAAAATAACATTGTTGAAGAAGTAAAAAAATCTTTTCTTGACTATTCTTTGAGTGTTATTACATCTCGTGCTATTCCAGATTTGAGAGACGGTTTAAAACCAGTTCATAGACGTATTTTATGGTCTATGTTTGATTCTGGTTATACTCCAGATAAACCACATCGTAAATGTGCTAAATCGGTCGGTGAAGTTATGGGTAATTATCATCCTCATGGAGATTCATCTATATATGAAGCTATGGTAAGAATGGCACAAGATTTTAACATGAGATATTTGTTAATTGATGGCCATGGAAACTTTGGTAATATTGAAGGTGATGGAGCAGCTGCTTATCGTTATACAGAATCAAGACTTTCTAAACTTTCTTTGGAAATGTTAAGAGATATTAGAAAAGATACTGTTGATATGACTCCTAACTTTGATGAGTCTTTAAAAGAACCAGTTGTTTTGCCTTCAAGATTTCCTAATATATTGGTAAATGGAGCAATGGGTATTGCTGTTGGTATGGCTACAAATATTCCTCCACATAATTTAACAGAAGTTATAAATGGTTGTATTGCATACATTGATAATCCAGATATAGATACTCTAGGGTTAATGGAACATATTAAAGGTCCTGATTTTCCAGTAGGTGGTATAATACTTGGTAATTCGGGCATTAGACGTGCATATGAGACTGGTAGAGGTACAATTACTATAAGAAGCAAGGCAATGATAGAAGAACACGGAAATCATAGTAATATCGTTATTACAGAGGTGCCTTATGGTGTAAATACTTTAGATTTGAAAAATAAAGTTGCTGAACTTGTACATAATAAAGTTATTGAAGGAATAAGCGATTATCATACTGATTTAAAAGATGGTGTAAAAATTACAATAACTTTAAAGAAAGATGCAAATGCTCAAGTAGTTTTAAACAATTTATATAAGCACACTTCTTTTCAAACAAATTATAGTATAATTTTATTAATGATTGACGGTAAAACTCCTAAAGTATTAGGTCTTAAGGATATTATCGCTAAATACATAGATTATCAAAGAGAGGTTATAATAAGAAGAACTAAGTTTGATTTGAAAAAAGCTGAAGATAGAGTACATATTTTAAATGGTTTAAAGATTGCTTTAGATCATATTGATGAAGTTATTAAAATAATAAAAGAATCTTCAACTGATCAAATAGCTAAATCTACTTTGATGTCTAGATTTGGTTTAAGCGAAATTCAAGCGGATAGTATACTTGAATTGAAGTTAAGACGTTTAACTGGTCTTGAAAGAGGCAAAATAGAAGATGAATTAAAAGACTTATTGGAAAAAATTGAATATTATAATAGAGTTTTATCCTCTGAAGAAATGGTGTTAGGTATTATAAAGGATGAATTAACTGAAATTAGAGATAAATATGGTGATGATAGAAGAACTACTATTGATATGACTGCTGTTGATTATATTGAAGATGAGTCTTTAATACCTGAAGAAAATATCATTGTAACGTTAACTAATAAAGGGTATATCAAACGTTTGTCCGCTAGTTCTTATAAATCTCAACATCGTGGTGGTGTAGGTGTAAAGGGAATGTCAACTAATGAAGAAGATTATGTTGAACATATGATAAACTTATCCACACATGATTATTTATTATTCTTTACTAATAAGGGTAAAGTTTACAGAATGAAAGGTTATGAAATACCTGAATACAGTAGACAAGCAAAAGGATTACCTATAATTAATTTATTGCAAATTGAAAAAGATGAATCTATCAATTCTTTAATTAAAATGAGTAATGACGATGATTATAAATTTTTAATATTTGGTACTAAAAAAGGATTTATTAAAAAAACTTTAATTAGTGAATTTGAAAATATAAGAAATAGTGGTAAAATTTGTATTTCTTTACGTAATAATGATGAGTTAATAGGTGTAAAGAAATCCACAGGAAATGATTATATTATGATGGGGTCTTCTGAAGGACGTATGTCCGTATTTAATGAAGAAGAAATTAGAGTTATGGGACGTACTGCTTCTGGTGTAAGAGGTATTAATTTAGTTGATGCTGATTGTATTGGTATAGAAGTTGTTTCTTTAGATAATAATATTCTTATTGCAACTAAGAAAGGTTATGGCAAGAAAACTTTAGTTAGTGAATTTAGGACTACTAAGCGTGGTAGTAAAGGTGTTAAGGCACTTAATATTACTGAGAAAAATGGGTCTTTAGTGTCATTTAAAATTATTCATGATAATCAAGATTTAATGATAATAACTAATTCAGGTATGATTATAAGATTATCTTTGGATCAAATCAGTCAATTAGGACGTGTAACCCAAGGTGTTAGATTAATTAATTTAAAGGATAATCAATATGTTTCAACAATTAGTATAGTAGATAAAGAGGAAGAATCAGATATTACTAAAAACAGTGATGATTTATTCACAGCAAACGATAATAATATAAAAAAGAGCGAATAATTCGTTCTTTTTTTATGTTTCACGTGAAACATAACTTATAATGGTTCTAATTTATTTGTAATACTTTATGTTATTTATTAATATAATGTACAATGTTTCACGTGAAACATTGTTGAAAACTATTTTACAAAAATAAAGAATATATGAAGTAAGTTTAATGCTTACTAAATGTTGAAAACAAATTTTTTTATTTAAATTTAAGTGTTTATGTTTCACGTGAAACATGTTGATAACTTGATAAATAGAATATTAAATGTTATTATTTATACGTGCAATTAATATTTTTATAAACTGGTCAGGACAGGAATGTAGCAGCCATATTAAATAATGTTAATGTGCACTTTTTTGATGGAGAAAAATATGGATAAAGAAATTATAAAAAAATTATATAAATATGCATCTGCAGCTTATAAAAAAAATGAAGTTCCTATTAGTGCTGTGTTAGTTCATGATAATAAGATTATAAGTTGTGCTTATAATAAAAAAAATATCAACAACAATGCTTTGTTTCATGCAGAAATTATATGTATATCTAAGGCTTGTAAAAAACTAAAACGTTGGAATTTAAGTGATTGTATTTTATATGTAACTTTAGAACCGTGCGAGATGTGTAAACTTTTAATACAAGAATCTAGAATTAATCATGTATATTATTTACAAAAGAGAGGTGTTCTTAATAATAAATATAATCAAACCAAATACGAACAAATGTATGTGTATAATGGCGTGATATTTGATGAATTAATGGAAAATTTTTTTAAAAAAATAAGAGAAAAAAAATAAATTAAATCTTATCTGTGCTATAATATTATTGGAGGGTTATGTATGGATTATAAAGTGTTTTATAGAAAATATAGACCTAAAAACTTTTTAGAATTAGTAGGTCAAGACAATATAAAAAATGTTCTTATAAATTCTATTAAACTTAATAAAATTGCGCATGCTTACATTTTTACTGGACCGAGAGGAACTGGAAAGACTAGTACTGCTAAAATATTTGCCAAGACATTGAATTGTTTAAATAATTCTAGTGGTGTCTCTTGTGATGAATGTGAAATGTGCAAAACTTATAATGAATCAGCTGATATCATTGAAATAGATGCAGCTAGTAATAATGGTGTTGAAGAAATAAGAACTTTACGTGATAGTGTAAAAATTGCACCTTATAATTCTAAATATAAGATATATATTATAGACGAAGTTCATATGTTGTCAAATAGTGCTTGGAACGCTTTTTTGAAAACTCTAGAAGAACCTCCTAGTCATGTAATTTTTATTTTGGCAACGACTGAAATAAATAAAATACCAGAGACTGTTATGTCAAGATGTCAAAGATTTGATTTTACAAAAATTCCAGAAGTGAAAATGACTGAGCATTTGAAAAATATATGTGCTAAAGAAAATATACATATTACGGATGATGCTTTACATGAAATTGTAAAATTATCAAATGGATGCTTAAGAGATGCATTAAGTTATTTGGATAAAATTTCAAAGTTTGATTGTGAAATTGATTCTAAATTAATTGAAGATAATTTTGGTATAATTAGTGATACTAAATTAAAAGAATTGTATGATTATATAAAAGATGGAAATATTGATTTCATTAATAATAAATTAGATGAAATATCTAATAGTGGAATTACACCTTTAAATTTTGTAAATGATTTTGTTAATTATCTGTTAAAACAAATTATAGAAAAAAATATTATAAAATATGATGAAATTGAATATGTAAAATTAATTATTAATAAATTAAATTCTGTTGTTAATAATTTTAATTCATTAATAAATCCATTTATATTAGTAAAAATTGAATTACTTACTTTAAATTATTTCCCGGGAAATAATAATGTGAATATTTCCCAAAGTAAAGAAAATGTAAATGTGAAAAAAGATATTAAAAATAATAAAAAAATGGAAAATTTTATTTCTATTCATGATAATATTGATAATCTAAATATTAATTCAGATAAAAATGAGAAAAAGATAGAAGATGTAAAGTATATAAGAATTAATAATAGCTTTGTAGATGCTTCGAAAGATTATAAAATAAATTTTAAAAATAATTGGAATAAATTACTTAATGATTTAAATTTTGAAAATGATTATAGTTTGCTAGGATATATTGAAACAGCTAACGTAGAAGTTGTATCATCTACAAATGTTATATTTTCTTTTAAAAGTGATAACGAAGCTATTTTATTTAATAATAATATTGAAACGATTGAAGTTAAATATAATGAAGCAAATAATTCAAACTATAAATTTATTGCTCTATCTATAAATGAATGGAATGTTGAAAAGCAAAAATTTATAGATAATAAGAATAAAGTATATAAATATTTAGATGAAAATGATATAATAAACAATGAATCAGATTCGAAGGCAAAAAACATAGCCGATGATTTATTTGGTGATAATATAGTAGAAATAAGTTAGGAGAGATAAGATAAAATGAATATGAATAATTTGATGGCTCAAGCTCAAAAAATGCAAAAGGATATACAAAAAAAACAAGATGAATTAAATAGTATGATTTTTGTTGGTGAGAGTGAATGGGTTAATATTACTTTAAAAGGAGATAAAACAATTGTTAAAGTAGAAATAAAAAATAAAAATGATATGGATTCAGAAGATTTAGAATGTTTGGAAGATATGATAAAAATTGCTTTTGATGATGCTATATCTAAAATTAATAAAGAAATAGATAAAAAGATGGGTATGTATGGCAAGTTGGCAGGTGGATTGTTCTAATGTATCCAGATATTTTAACCAAAACTATAGAATCTTTTAAAAAATTCAGTGGTATTGGTGAAAAGACTGCAGAACGTTTATCCTTGTCTATATTGGATATGTCTTTGGAAGATGTTAATAATTTTTCTAAGTATGTTGTTGATTTAAAAAACAATATTAGGAGATGTAAAATTTGCGGACATATTACTGATCATGATATTTGTAACATTTGTGAGTCTCAGTATAGAAGGAATAACTTAATTTGTGTAGTTGAAGATTATAAAAGCGTTTTCATGTTTGAAAAAACTGGAAATTATGATGGAAAATACCATGTATTAAATGGTGTTATATCTCCTATTGATGGTATAACACCAGATGAACTTAATATTGATTCTTTGATTAGTAGGTTGTCAAAAATTAAAGGTGATAAAGAAATAATTATTGCTTTAAAACCTTCTATTGAAGGTGAAGCAACTACGATGTATTTAAAGAAAATATTGGAAACTCTAGATGTTAGAATAACTAGATTATCCTATGGTATTCCTATGGGTGTAGAAATAGATTATTTAGATTCTATTACTTTAGATAGAGCATTGCAAGATAGAAAAGATATTTAAAGTTTTTTTGCATATTATTTTATAGGTGATTAAATGAAATTTTATAAAATAATAAAAAATCTTTTCTTTTCAATATTATATTTATTTGCAATTAATATATTTTTATCTAAACTTAATTTGAATATTCCGATTAATATATTTACTATATTTATTGTATATATTTTTAAGTTTCCTGGATTAATATTATTATTATTTTTAAGTAGGTGGTAATGTGTTTAAATCGTTGAAATTTGAAGAAATTGATAATGAATTTATTAATAAAAAAAATTCTCATTCGTATATTTTTTATACAAATGATTTTTTTAGTTGTCAAAAAGATGTTTTGTCATTGGTAAAAAAATTATTTAAAACACATAACTTAAATTTGATTCAATCAGATTTTGTTACTATAAGTAGAAATGAGAAAAAACAAATTTTGAAAGATGATATGTTGGAATTAAAAAATTTTTTTCAAAATACTTCATACATTAATGATTATAGAGTTTATTTAGTGGAGGAAGCGCATAAACTTAATTCATCTAGTGCTAATTTGATATTAAAATTTTTAGAAGAGCCTATGGATGGTGTAAT
Source organism: uncultured Mycoplasmatota bacterium (assembly GCA_900548725.1). GTDB lineage: Bacteria > Bacillota_I > Bacilli_A > RF39 > UBA660 > UMGS1124. Next base: position 75,529 of record URLV01000001.1, on the reverse strand, counting down.
CGCATTTTTTATAACGGATAATTTAGATGCTGTTTTACCAACTATTAAAAGTAGGTGTCAAATAGTTAATATTTTTTATAAGGTTGAAGATAAAAGTAATACAAATGATTATGAATTGTTAGAAAAAAATTTATTTGATAATAATAAGTTTTATTCTCTTATAAAAATCAAAAAGATTTTTGAAAAAATTGAACGTAATGAATTAATTGAAATGTTTAAAGGACTACTTTTGCATTATTATGAAAGTGATTTGAATTTAGATAATTTAAATAAAATAAAATTATTAAATGATGCTATAATATTATTGAATTGTAATGTTAATGTTGATTACGTTTTTGATTATGTTTTGTTAGGAGGTAGAGATAAATGAGTATAGTTTCTATTAAATTTAAGAAAGATGGTCGTGGATATTATTTTGATGATAATGATATTGTATTATCTAAAGATGACTATGTATTAGTGGAAACTGATAAAGGTATCCAATTGGGTATTGTAAGTGATATTAATATTGATATTGATACTGATAACCTAAAAACTGAAATAAAAAAAATTGAGAAAAAGGCTACTAAGAAAGATTATGATTTTTATTTAAAAAATTTAAAAGATGCTAATATTGTTTTTGAAGAGACTAAAAAGAAAATTTTAGATGATGATATTCCTATGAAACTTATAGATGCTATGTATACATTTGATAAAAAACAACTTATATTTAATTTTACCGCAGATGATAGAGTTGATTTTAGGGATTTAGTAAAATATCTTGCTTCTAAATATAAAACTCATATTGAACTTCACCAGGTTGGAGTTAGAGATAAAGCTCGCGAAATTGGAGGAATTGGGCCATGTGGTTTACCATTTTGTTGTAAAACTTTTAAAAATTCAATGGATGGTATTTCCATAAATATGGCTAAAAATCAAAATATATCTCTTAATCCAAGTAAAATAAATGGTTGCTGTGGGAGATTATTATGCTGTTTATCTTATGAGGATGATAATTATACTTGTATGAGAAAAAATCTTCCGAAAATTGGTTCTGAAATTGATATTGATGGAACTAACGGTAAGGTAACTAAGATTGATGTGCTAGATCAAAAAGCATATGTAAATGTTGATGGTGAAGAAAAAGTAGTTGATTATAATGATAAATGATTTATTAAATTATGATTTAAAAATATATCAAAATGAAGATGCTTTTAAATTTTCTATTGATTCTGTTTTATTGGCTGAATTTGTTGATATTAATCTTAGAACAAAAAACATTATTGATTTTTGTTCTGGGAATGCTCCAATACCAATGATTTTGTCTACAAAATTTGATAAAAATATTGTTGGTGTTGAAATTCAAAAAAAAATATATGATTTAGGAATAAAAAGCATTAATTTAAATAAAATAAATAATATTAATTATTTAAATATTAATGTTAAAGATATAGTTGATTATTTTGATTATAAATTTGATATTGTTACTTGCAATCCGCCATATTTTAAGTATAATAATAACTCAGTTATTAATGTTAATGATGAAAAAGCGATTGCTCGTCATGAAATTAGTATTACATTAGAAGAAATAATAAGTTGTGCTAGTAAAATTTTAAGAGATAGTGGTTGTATATATTTAGTTCATCGTCCTGAAAGATTGGTTGAAATTTTAGATTTGTTTAAAAAATATCATTTTGGTTTAAGAAAGTTAGAATTTGTTTATGATAATATTAATTCTAATTCATGTTTTTTGTTGATTGAAGCAAAATATAAATGTAAGGATGATTTAAAAATTTTGAAACCACTTTATATAGATAAATATTTGGAGAGTGTAAAATGAAATTAATAGTTGGTTTAGGTAATCCAGGAAAAGAATATGATAAAACTAGACATAATATAGGATATATGTCTATTGATAGTTTTTTAGGTAATGTTAATTTTAAGAATAAATTTAATGGATTATTTTATGAAAAAAATTACGATCACGAGAAGATTATTTTTTTAAAGCCGTTGACTTTTATGAATAATTCTGGAGATTGTGTACGTGAATTTGTAAAATATTATGATATTGATTTGAAGGATGTTATGGTTATTCAAGATGATTTAGATTTGATGATAGGTGTTATAAAATTTAAAATAAATAGTAGTAGTGGTGGACATAATGGTATTAAATCAATTATTAATAATTTACATAGTGATGGCTTTTTTAGAATGAAAATTGGTATTAAATCTGATTTAAAAAAAGATGTGATAGATTATGTGTTAGGTAAATTTAGTAAAAGTGAATTAGATTTAATAGATTTTCAAAAGATTAATAATGCTGTTTTAGATTTTATAAATAATGATTATATGTATGTAATGAATAAATATAATGGAAAGTGATAATATGTGGGGCAATATTTTTAAATACGAAAATGAATTAACTGTTTCGGGACTCAATAATTCATTAATTAACGAATATATATTAAATTATTATGAAAAATATAATAAAAGTGTTTTAGTAGTTGCTGAGTCTTTATATGATGCTAATAATATTTATAAAGGAATACAAAAGAGAAATGAGAATGTATGCCTTTTTCCCATGGATGAATTTGCAACTGTATTAGCGATAAGTGCTAGTCCAGATTTACGTGTTGCTAGAATTGATACTTTAAATAAAATTTCAAATAACAAACAGATAGTCATAACTAACTTGTCGGGTTTTTTAAAGAAAATAGACAAAGATATTAAAAAATTAAAAGTTAATTTTAATACTAAGAGAAATGAAATAATAAAATTTTTAGAGGATAATTCTTATGTAAAGACAAATTTAGTGACAACTACAGGGGAATATGCGGTTAGAAATTTTATTATTGATGTTTTTCCAATAGAATCAGATATGGGGATAAGAATAGAATTCTTTGGTGATGATATAGATTCTATAAGATATTTTGATGTTGAAAGTCAAATATCTAAAAAAACTATAGGAGAGTTTACATTATATAGTTTTAGTGATGAAGCTTCTGATAATCATGAAAATATAATAGATAAATTAGATGATGTTCAAGTCTTTTTTGTTGATTATAAAAAAATACTAAATTCGTATCAATCATATGTTGATAATAAACAAGAATTTAATATTGGAGATAATTATTTTAGTAGTTTTAATAATATGATTATCGATAATAAAATATATATTAATTCATTTGACGATAGTCCTATATGTAAAGATGTTGTTAAATATAAATCTAAGAATGTTATAAATTTTAATAATAATTATGAAAATTTATGTGACTATGTAAATAAGATGAAAAGTGAGTATATTATAATTTTTATGATGACTAATGAAAATTTAATTAATAAAATAATATCTTTGTTTGGAAATGATATTTCATTTGAAGGAGAGTATGAAAACAGAGTAAACATTGTAAAACAAGATATTGAATTTGGTTTCGTTTTTGATAAATATATTGTAATTAGTGAATATGATATAGAAAATGTAAAGAAAAAGTCCGTATTTATAAATCATTATAATATTGGTAGAAAGATTAAAGGTTTTGATGATTTAAAAAAAGGTGATTATATTGTACACGTTGTGCATGGAATTGGTCAATATCAAGGTTTAGTGACTTTAGAGAATAATGGAATTAAGAAAGATTATTTATTAATAACTTATGCAGGCAATGATAAAATATATGTTCCTGCTAGTAAAATAGAAACTATTTATAAATATAGTGATAGTGATACAGCTAGTCCTAAATTAAATAGTTTAAATAGTAATAATTGGGCGAAAGCGAAAGCGAGAGCTAGGAGTAAAATTCAGGATATTTCTGGTGAATTAATTAAGCTATATGCTGAAAGAGAACTTGTTGTAGGAGATAGATATGTTGAAACGCCAGAAGAAGAAATATTTAAAAATGATTTTGAATATGAAGAAACTCCAGATCAAACAAAGTCAATTAAAGATATATTAAATGATTTATCTAGCTCTAAACCTATGGATAGATTACTTTGTGGTGATGTTGGTTTTGGTAAAACAGAAGTTGCTATGAGAGCAATGTTTAGAACAGTTATGAACAATAGGCAGGTTGCATATCTTTGTCCGACTACTATATTATCTAAACAGCAATATGAAAATGCTATTAAAAGATTTAGACATTTTCCTGTAAATATTGAACTTTTAAATAGGTTTACTTCTACAAAAGATTTTAATAGAATTATTGATGGATTGGAGAAAGGTACTATTGATATAGTTATTGGCACACATAAAATATTAAATCAAAATATTAAATTTAAAAATTTAGGTTTATTAGTAATTGATGAAGAACAACGTTTTGGTGTTAGTCAAAAAGAAAAAATCAAACAAATGAGAAATAATGTAAACGTTTTGACACTTTCTGCTACACCAATTCCAAGAACTTTAAAACTAGCGATGAGTGGTGTAAAGGATATGTCTATAATAGATACTCCTCCAATAAATAGATTTCCAGTTCAAACTTATGTTGTAGAAGAAAATGATTATTTATTAAAAGAGGCAATATATAAAGAATTATCACGTGATGGTCAAGTTTATGTTTTGATAAATAATATTGAAAAATTGGAAAGTGAATATGAAAAGATTAAAAATTTAGTTCCTGAAGCAGAAATATGTTTAGCACATGGTAGAATGGATAAAAATCATTTGGATAAAGTTGTTAGTGATTTTGTAGATGGAAAATATAATGTACTTATTTGTACTACTATAATAGAGACTGGTATAGATATACCTAATGTTAATACATTAATTATTAAAAATGCAGATAGATTTGGTTTAAGTCAGTTATACCAAATACGTGGTAGAGTTGGTAGAAGTGATAGAATTGCATATGCTTATATGATGTATGAAAAAGATAAAATGTTAAATGATATTGCAATTAAACGTTTACAAACTATTAGAGATTTTACAGAACTTGGTAGTGGATATAAAATTGCAATGAGAGATTTATCTATTCGTGGTGCCGGAGAACTTTTAGGAAGTACACAATCTGGATTTATTAGTTCTATTGGAATTGATTTATATATGGATATGGTTAATGAAGAAGTAAATAAATTAAAAGGTATTAATGTTAAAGAAGAAAATGATAATGAGAAAACTTTACTTAATGTTAATACTTCTATTTCAAAAGATTATGTTGATGATGAATCTATTAGAATAGAAATACATAAATTAATAAATGAAATTGATTCTAAGGAAAGTTTTACTAATGTTAAGAATGAATTAGAAGATAGATTTGGTAAATTAAGTGATGATATTATTAATTATATGTATGAAGAATGGTTTCAAAGTATTGCTGATGATATGAAGATTATTAATATAAAATATATTGGAAGTAATGTTGAAATTGAATTACCAACAAATATTTCTGATATGATCGATGGAGAAAAATTATTTTTACAAATATATACTATTAATCCAAAATTTAGATTGAAATATGTTAATAAAAAAATTATAATTTCACTTAGTATATTAAATAGAAAAGGGGATTATGTAAAAGATTTATTAGATTTGTTATTACTAGTTAAAAGTTGTATAAAATAATTATAATTTTTCATAATAATACTGGTGATAAGTTTGAATACTTTTAAGAAAAGAATTGATGAATTGGGAAGAATTGTTATTCCTAAACAAATAAGAAATACTTTTAAAATAAAAAATTTTGATGAATTAGAATTGTATATTGAAGGAGATAATATTATTGTTAAAAAAACTGGTGGTATATTGTTAATAAAGGATAAATTAGATAAAGTTTTAAATTATATTTATAAATATAATAATGTAAATGCTTTTATAACAAACGGTAGTGATGTTGTTTCTTCAAATATAATTGATATTAATACTGATTCTACATTGAAAAATGATATAAATGAATTGTTATTAAATCAAGAGAAAGTAGAGTTAGAATTTAATAATAATATTAAATTATGTGGATATGTAAGAAGTTTTCAACTAATAAATGATAGTGTTTTGTATGGATATATAGTATTTGTTAGTGATGAAAAGATAGATAATAATGAAATATATAAAGATATTGTTAATATATTGATAGATTATATTAATTAATAATTGGCAATATTCTTTTTTTATTATATAATTTTTTTGGTGATATTATTATGTTTACTGATACACATTGTCATATATATGAAGAATATTATGATGTTGATGATATAATGAAAAAAATTAATTCTAGTAATGTTGATAGGATTATAAATAACGCATGTGATTTTAAAACTTCTTTAGAAGTATTAGATTTATCAAAAAGGTATTCTAATATGTATTGTGCTATTGGATTACATCCAGAAAATGATTTAGATGAAATAGATAATGTTATGGCCTTGATTATAAAAAATAAAGATAATCCTAAGATGGTTGCGATAGGAGAAATTGGTTTAGATTATTATTATAATAAGGATAATAAGGAAGAACAGATAGAAGTTTTATGTAAGCAATTGGAACTTGCTGGGAAATTAAACTTACCTGTTATAATTCATTCTAGGGAAGCAACTGGAGATATGCTTAGTATTTTAAAAAAATATGATGTAAAAGGTGTCATACATTGTTTTAATGGAAGTGTAGAAGTTGCTAAGGAGTATATTAAATTAGGATATAAGCTTGGCATTAATGGTATAATTACTTTTAAAAATTGTAAATTAATAGAAGTAATTAAAACTATTGGTGTAGATAATGTTGTATTTGAAACTGATAGCCCTTACTTAGCACCAGTTCCTTTTAGAGGTGAAAAAAATAATCCTACCCATGTTATTGATATTGTTGATTTTGTATCAAATAATACTGGAGTTTGTGTGGAAGATTTGGCAAATATTTCTAATAAAAATATAATGGATATTTTTGACATATAGTGTTAATTTTGGTATATTATATATAACCTATGAGGTGATATATTTTGAAAATTATAGGAAAAAGTTTTAAATTATTAATAATATTTGTTTTTGTTTTTTCCTTAGTTAAAGTTAATGTTGAAAAAGATAATGGTGTTGTATTTAATGATAATAAGAATAAAGTGTTAGATTTAACTGCAATGGCAATAAAGATGGAAGAAATAAGAATGAATGATTTATATTATCCTAAAGATACTTATGTTGGATATTTAACAGGTTATACTGCTGATTGTCCTTTATGTGGAGGTACTTTAGGTTGTACTGGTCAAAATGTTTTAGATGGAACAACTACATATAGTGATAAAGATTATGGAACTGTAAGGATTATGGCTTCAAGTCAAAGTTTATCTTGTGGTTCTATTGTTAGATTTGATAATAATGGAGAAAAAACTGTTGCTATTGTTCTTGATAGAGGTGTGACAGGTACTAATTTGGATTTACTAGTAAGTGCAACTAGTGATGCATATGGTATAGGGAGAAAGTATATATCTTATGATGTATTAAGATATGGTTGGTCAAGAAGTAATTCTTGATTTTTTAAAAGAGGTAATATATGATTAAACATGATTTTAAGAAGAAATATGGGCAAAATTTTTTAAATAATGATAAAATACTTGATGATATATCTAATAGTTTTTGTATGGAAGATAATAGTATGATTGTTGAAGTTGGTGCTGGCAGTGGAGTATTAACAAAAAGACTTATTACTAAGAATGTTCCTGTTATTTCTTTTGAAATAGATGAAAGTTTAAGAGAATATCTTGATAAAATATCTTGTGATAATTTAAATGTTGTTTATAAAGATTTTTTGAGTATAAGTTTAAAAGATTATTTAGATAGTGATAAGCATGTTTATTTTGTTGCTAATGTTCCTTATTATATAACAACTCCTATTATATCTAAATTTATAGATGAAAATATTATTCCAGATGTTATGGTTCTGATGGTTCAAAAAGAAGTTGCAGAGCGATTAAGTGCTAAAGTCGGTACAAAAAATTATGGTGCAATAAGCGCTATATTAAACTATTATTATGATGTTGAATATTTATTTACTGTTGATAGAAATAATTTTTATCCAGTTCCTAACGTAGATAGTGCTGTTATAAGATTTAATAAAAGAAAAGATTTGTTAGATATAGTCAGTTTTTCTAAATATAAAAAGTTTATTAATGATGCTTTTATGCAAAAAAGAAAAAACTTAAAAAATAATTTAAAGAATTATGATTTGGAAAAAATAGAGTCTATATTAAAAAAATATAATTTAAATTTAACTAATAGAGCAGAAGATGTTGATTATAAAATATTTGTTGAGATTGTAAACAATTTATAATTAATATTATTTGTTCTTTTTTTTCTTATTTTTTATATATTTAATTAGGTGATATAATGGAGTTTAATGTTGGTGACTATGTTACTAGAAACAGCTACAACAATGATACTATTTTTGAAATAGTTGATTTTAAAGATGATTTAGTTATATTAAAAGGTGTAGATATTAGATTGTTTGCGGATGCTAAAGTTGATGATTTAGTTAAATGTGATTATCAAAATAAAGATGAAGAATTTGTAAGAAATATTATTGTTAGAGATAATATGGATAGAAGTGAGTATTTTTATTTGCCTGCTAAAATATTACATATTGATGGAGATAGAGATTATTTAAATCGTTGTTTAGAATTTTATAAAAAAGCAAATGTATTTGCAGTTGGTGAATATATTAATGAGAATGATATAGGTAATATTACATTAAAGTTATTAAAAAAATATAAACCAGATATTTTAATTGTTACTGGCCATGATTCAATAAATAAATCAAAGGATGTAAATGATATAAATAATTATAAAAATTCTAAAAATTTTGTTAATGCTGTATATAAGGCAAGAGATTTTGAGAAAAGTCATGAAAAGTTAGTTATTATTGCTGGTGCTTGTCAAAGTGATTATGAAGCTCTTATTAAGGCTGGCGCTAATTTTGCATCTAGTCCTAAGCGTATCAATATTCATGCTTTAGACCCTGCTATTATTGCAATTAATTTAGCTCTTACTGAAAAAGATAAGGATATTAATTTAATTGATTTATTATCCAAAACTAAATATGGTAAAGATGGAATTGGTGGGTTAAAATCAAAAGGTATGATGTATGTAGGTTATCCTAGATAAAATAATAGAAATGCTAGACAAAATGCTTGCAATTAGGAAATATTTATAATAAAATGTAGTTAGAGTTTATAAAACTTGAAAGGAGTGCATGTTAATTATGAAAATAACATCTGTAAATGTAAAAAAAGTTGAAAAAGAAGGCTCTAGAATGAAAGGTAAAGCATCTATTTTATTAGATGACTCATTTGCTGTTCATGATATTAGAATAATAGAAGGAGATAACGGTTTATTTATAGCTATGCCTAGTAGAAAAACTGCTACTGGTGAATATAAAGATATAGCTCATCCAATCAACTCTGATGCTAGAAAAATGTTTGAAGATGCTATAATTGATGCTTATAATAAAGCTGAATAATAAAATTGACCTATAATTGGTCTTTTTTTTATATAATTTTATATATTTAATTAGGTGATATTAATGGAAAATAGTTTTGATAGTAATGTAATTAGTCATAGTATTAAAATATTAGAACGTAGTAATATATTTATTAATGGTACTAAGAAAGTACATAATTTTAATGAAAATGAATTTCATATTAATACTGTTATGGGTAATTTAGTCATTAAAGGTAGTAATTTAGAATTAATAAAATTAGATACTAATGATGGTAATATATGTATAAAAGGTAAAATTAATAGTGTTAATTATTTAGATGGTATCGATGGAGAAAAAGAAGACGGATTCTTTAGCAAATTATTTAAATGAAAATATTTATTAATATTTTAATTACGTTTTTATATTGGTTTTTATTGTTTTATTTAATAAAAAAGATAAAGTTTAGCAAAGTGTTGAAATATATTTTATTGATTTTATCTTTTGCTGGTTATATAACTTTATATTATTTTTATTATGATGGTAGTTATAATATTTATAATTATATTATTATTATATTTACATTTGTTTACATGTTTATATATAAATAATTTAATTATTTTTTAATTTTGTGGTATTATTATTATGGTGGAGAGTATATGAAAAGAAAAGTTAATAAAGGTGCTAAAAGAAGAATGTTTTTATGGTTTTCTATTTTTGTTTTATTGATATCTTATATGTCTTATACTACAATTACGTATTGGAAAGAGATTATGAAAAATAAGAGGGAAAAGAAAGATTTAGAAACTAAGTATAGTAAATTATTATCTGATAAAGAAGTACTTGAAACTGATGTGAAAAAGTTACAGGATCCAGATTATGTTGCTAAATATGCTAGAGAAAAATATTTATATAGTAAAGATGGAGAACTTATTATTAAGATAGTTGATAATGATTAATAAATGTGGTATATTATATTCATGGGGTCGTAATGGTTTCGACAGGATATGTTTCTATCTAACTGCAAGTGGTGTGCTATCCCTTAATTAGCAACCAGTTTAAATTAACTGACAAAACATTTAATAATAACGCTTTAGCATTTGCCTAATTTGGCAATAAAGCACTTTAATCTTATTTGCTTATAGATTTGATTAGGGTTCATATATATAAGATATATCAATTGTTTTGTTTAGGATAATTGATGAATATTTATAAACTATATTAATAAATAGGATTGTTAGACTCTTTTTTATTAATGAATAATTTGTTCTAACTAAACTTGTAGATGTTGGATAAGAAAGTATTTTGGACGTGAGTTCAATTCTCACCGGCTCCACCAATTAATAAATAAACTCATTTTATGAGTGTGATATATTATCTAACAGAGATGTTGGTTTTTTTGTTTTTAAATTTAATAAAAAAATTTTTTTTGTTGTATTTATACTTTGAGTTATAATATAATTTAATTGTGAAATTCAATGAAAAAATATTATATATTTTATTTTAGAAGTGGTGATTAAAGTGCTAAATCTTAGAGAAATAGATATAAAAAATACGTATAATCCTAACCTAGATGATAAAAGAGAATCCTATAAACGTACTTATGGAGAGGCTAATGAATTTTATGATGAAATAGTTCTCTATTTAAATAATTTAAGTACTAAAATAAATAATCTTCTTCCTGAACAAATATATGATTCTTGCAGTGCAGTAGCTTCTGATTTGGCTAAGTGTTGTGAAATGTATTTAAAAGCTTTGTATATATATGAAAATAAATTAAACTATAATAGTGTAAAAGATATTTGGAATGTTTTAAAAAACTCTTCTTTTAAAGTAGATAAAAATGGTAATCCTATTTATTTTTTAGAAGAAAATGGAACTAGAAAATACACTTATATAAAAGTTGATAATAATGGTAATAAAGAAACTGATTTAAGTGATAATAATATATATGTTGATGATAAAGGAAATATTTACAAAGAAGGTAAACAAGGCAGGAAAATAAAAATGAATGGTCATCAATTAGATAGATTGATAGATTTATTGTCTAGTGATACTAAAATGTTATTAGAGATGAGAATGTGTACGATACCTATGGAAAACACAGAGCTTTATAATCAAGTATCATTATTTGATGTCTTAAAGATATGTAATATTATTTTTCCTAGAAGAAAAATGTATCAAACTGAGTATTTAGATTGGGTTGATAAACATAAAAAAACTTTTGAAGAAGCTAGATATTCTGGTCAAAATGTATCTAATGTTAATTTAGAATTCTTATTTCATTTAGCTACGCAAATAAAAAGTGTTGCTCAGTTTAAAATAAATCCAACACTTACACAAGATTTTAATATTGTTGTTGATGGAGATTTATTAATTAAACAAGGGGAATTTGATATTGGAAAAATATTAGTAAAATTACAACAAGATGTTACTAATTCTTTAAATTATGACAAAGTTAGAGAAGTAACTTATATTAATTTAAGTGAAGATGAATTTATATCAATGCCAAATGAGTTACAGAAATTTTTCTCTTTTGATTTAAAATTACTTTCACAAGAATTGATAGAATTGGTCAAAAATGATAAAGATGTTGAAGATAAAATATCTTTTGTAAATATGAATAATTGTAAAGGTATTTTGAGAGAAGTTAGTAATAGTACGTTTTATAACTTAGTAAAATGTTGTGATGTAAATGAAATTGATTATATTTTAAAATTATGCTATGACGTAAATAGAATATATTATCCTAGTAAAATTGGTGGTAATGTTGTTAATGATGAATATATTAAAAATATTGTAAGTTTTTTTAGAATATTTACTTTTAGTATAGATGATATTATTAATTATTCTATTTTTATAAAAAATAAATATAATGTACAAATTAATAATGATGTGTATATGGTTTTTGCTGATTTTATGGATGCTATTAAATATTATTATGCTGAAATTGATAAAAATTTAATAGAAGAAAGTGATATGAAAGTGTTATAATTTAAAAAAATAACGTCTTTTTTTCTTACAATAATTTACATTATTTTTAAATAATGGTACAATTTATTTAGGAGGTTATTGAGATGGAAGAAAAGAAAAAAGTTAATTATGGTTTAATTATATTTATAGCAATAGTTGTTGTATTATTTATACCTATCATAGTAGATTATGTTGGTAAACAAAATATTAGTGTTTTATCTAGTAAAGATATTACTGAAAAAATGAATGCTAAAGAATCATTTATAGTTTATGTAGGTGATGCTGATAAATCAACAAAGAGTGGTTTAAGAGGCGTTAGAGATTTAACTAAGACAGATTATGCAACAGATTATAGTGTTTATACTGTTAAATCTAGTGATGATGTTAAAAAAACTTTAGGAGATAAAGTAGAAGTTGCTGTAATTGTTGAAGGTGATATTCAAAAAACTTATGCTAAATATGATGAAAAAAATATTACTAATGATGCAAATATTTACTATTTAGGAAATATTACTGATAAAAATAGAGCTTATAAAGTTGCAGAGAATTTTAAATCATATAAAAAATTAGTAAAAAGTGATAAAACTACTATGGCTGTATTTGGTAGAGATAATTGTTTCTATTGTAACAAATTTAAACCAGTATATAATGCTGTTAGTGAAAAATATAAAGTAGATATTTATTTCTTTAATTCATTAAGTTATGATGAAACTGAATATGAAAAAATAACTAATATGGACTTAACTGTTCCTGCTAAATGTAGTAGTGAAGGTAAGGAATTTAAATTATCAGATGGATTTGGTACTCCATTAACGTTATTTACTAAAGATGGAAAAGTTGTTGATTGTATAAGCGGATATGTTAATAGAAGTTCATTAATAGATAAATTAAAAACAAATAATATGATAAGTGAGTGATAAATATGTCTAAAGAAAAAACTGTATTACAATGTGTATTAGAATTTAAGAAAAGATATCCTAGTACTATAATGTGGAGAGTTAGAAAACATTGTGCTGTTATAGAAAAACATTTAAATCCTGGAGAAAGAATCTTGTATGCTTTTGCAGCACAAAAAAATGATAGTGCAACACAAATATTTGATACAGCAGTATTATGTGTTACTAGTGATAGAATATTAATAGCGCAAGATCAAATATTATATGGCTATACATTAAATTCAATTACTCCTGAAATGTATAATGACATGCAAATTTTTTCTGGAATATTTTGGGGTAAAATATGTATAGATACAGTTAAAGAAGTGATGTATTTTTCAAACTTTTCTAAAAAATCTTTACCGGAGGTACAAAGCGTAATATCTATGTATATGATGGAAGCAAAAAAAATGTATCCTGATAAAGATAAAAATAGTTCTAGTAAGTAGAACTTTTTTTATGTTTTGTAATATATTATTATAGGTGAATAAATTATGAATAATGAATTATATGATACTTATATTATAAAAAAGGGAGATACATTATATGGTATTGGTAAAAAATATAATATAAATCCAGAATTATTGAGTTTAGTAAATGGGTTAAAGATGGAAGATTACATATATGAAAATCAAGAAATAATGATACCTAAATCAGGATATAGTTATTATTTAACTAAAAGTGGAGATAATTTAAATGATATATTAGATTTATTTAATGTTGATTATAGAGAATTTAATAAAGTAAATAATAGAATATTATTAGAAGAAGGACAATTATTTGCATATAAAAGATAGAATTATATCTTTTTTTTTGTTATACTTTATTTAGTATAGGATAGGTGATTATATGGTATTTAAGAAACCTTATGCATTTTTTATTAAATATTTTAGATTAATTAATTTAATATTAAGTTTATTGCTTATTTTTATAACTTATAAATTAAATTTATTAAGACAAGTAGTTAATAATATATATTTAGGTAAAGTAGTTAATTATAGTACGTTACAAAGTGATAATATTGGCTTTAGAATGTATTTGTTATTATTTATAGTAATAGCTATATTAGTAAGTATAATATTATTATTTATTAGGAAAAAGAAACCGTTATATGATTATTTATATTGTGTTATATATTTAGTGTTTGTTTTTATATATTTAATAAGTGTTAGTAATTTATTTTTAACTTTAGATGAAAGTATAGTAGAGATAACTACTTTGAAACTTTATAAAGATATATCTTTTCTTATAATGATTCCAATGATATATTTTTTAATTAAATATGTTATGATTGTTATCGGTTTTAACTTAAAAAAATTTAATTTTAGTAAAGATATTATTGAACTTAAACAAGATGAAAAGGATAATGAAGAAGTAGAGGTAATATTTGATAAGAATACTTATAAATATAAAAGAGGTATAAGAAGATGGTTTAGAGAGTTTAGATATTATTATTTAGAAAATAAATTTTTGATAAATATAATATTATGTGTAGTAGTTGGTGTTATTTTTATAAGTGTATTTAGTGTTAATCTGTTTAACTCTAATAGAGTTAGTGTTGGTAGAAGTTTTAATGCCGGTACATTTAATTATAAAGTTGGTAATGTTTATGAAACAAAATATGATTTAAATTATAATATTATTAAAAAAGATAAAAAATATGTTGTAGCAAATGTTAGTGTTAAAAATAATATTCAAGAATCAAATAGTGTTGATTTTAAAAGAATAAGATTAATGTATGGTAAGGAATATGTTTACGCTACTAATTATTTTAATAAATATTTTTATGATTTAGGTACTCCATATAATAATTGTGTTATAAAATATGGTAATGTGTATAAATATATTTTAATTTTTGAGGTACCTAACACTTACAAATCAAACAAATATACTATAAAATTTTATGATAAGATTCAATATAGTAAAGAAGGAAGTAAAGGTTCTTATAAAGAAGTTAAAGTTAGTGCTAAAAGAATAAATGAAGAAAGAAATGAATTGTTTTTAAAATTAAATGAGAATTCTGTGTTTGATAAAAGAAGTTATGGTAGTAGTAATATTACCATAAGTGATTTTGATATTAAATCTAGTTATGTTTATAAAGATAATGACAAGAGTGTTGTTATAAGAGATAAAAATATTGATAATGTTTTACTTATTTTAGATTATAAATTAGAATTAGATAGTAAGAAAGATATTAGTAAATATTTTAAAGATGATAAGGAATTTTTTGATAAGTTTATAACTGTTAGTTACAAGTATAATGATAAAAATAAAAATTATAAAGATGTTAATGCTGTTGGAAATGTAGATGGTAAAGTAATGCTATCTGTTCCATATGAAGTTATGAATGCAAGTGATATAAGAGTAAATATTGAGTTTAGAGATGTTAAACTTGTTTATGAATTAAAATAAAATCCTAATATAAATTTTATATTTTATTAGGTTTTTTTCTTTTTTTTATATAATTTGTGTAAATTAAATCATTAGTAAATTATAAAAAAACGTATTTTATAGTATAATGTTATTAGGTGGTATTAATGGATGTTTACAATTTATTGAGAAATAAATATGATACTTTTATTTATGAAGGATTTAATGTACAAACTAAAGATGATAAAATGTTAATAACTTATGATTTTAATATACCTGATTTAACTCATTTTTATCCTACTTTAGAATTAAAAAAATTTGAACGAAATTCTTTTACTGATTATTTAATTTTCCATATAGGTTTAGTGGAATTAATCAGTTATTGGAAATGTACTTGTAGTAAAAATGTTATTATTAAAGCTGGATATTTAAATGAAGAACAGATAAATTTTTTTAAAAAATTATATTTTTATGGATTAGGTGAACTGTTTTATACTAATAATATAAATGTGAATTATGACGATTTTATGAATATAAGTTGTGTTGTTGATGAGAATAAAATAACTTATCCTGAATTTGTTGGTGTAGGTAACCTTATACCAGTAGGTGGTGGTAAAGACTCGAATGTGACTTTAGAAGTATTAAAATCTCAAAGAAATATAAATACTCCATTTATTATTAATCCTAAAGAGGTAAATTTAGATTGTACAAAAATTGCTGGATATAATGATGATGAGATAATTGTAGTTAAAAGAAGTATTGATAAAAAGCTTATTGAATTAAATAGTCAAGGTTTTATTAATGGACATACACCATTTAGTGCTTTGGTTGCATTTACATCTTTTTTGAGTGCATTTGTATATAAGAAGAAATATATTGTTTTATCAAATGAATCTAGTGCAAATGAATCGAATGTTGAAGGAACAAAAATAAATCATCAATATTCTAAAACATTTGAATTTGAAAATGATTTTAATAATTATACAAAAAAATACTTTAAAATTGATATTAAGTATTTTAGTTTGTTGAGACCTTTATCTGAATATCAGATTGCTCTACTATTTTCAAATTATAAAAAATATCATCAAGTGTTTAAGAGCTGTAATGTTGGTAGCAAACAAAAGCCATGGGTATGGTGTTGTAATTGTCCTAAATGTCTTTTTGTATATATAATTTTAAGTCCATTTTTATATAAAGATGAGTTAGTAAATATATTTAAAGAAGAATTATTTGAAAATGAAGAATTATTAAAAACTTTTATAGAATTAACTGGGAATGGGGAGGTAAAACCATTTGAATGTGTAGGTACTTATGATGAGGTTAATTATGCTTTAAAAAATGTTATTAATAAAACAGAAAATTTACCATTTTTGTTAAAGTATTATAAAGATAATTTTGAGATGAAAAATGATTCTATAAAATTTGAGAAAAGATGGAATAATGAAAATAATTTAGATTTTGAATTTGTTAATCTATTAAAAGGAGAATTAGATAAATATGTTAAATAGAATTATTTCAGAAATAGAAAATAAAAATATAGCAATATTAGGTTTTGGTAAAGAAGGAATATCTACTTATAGATATATTAGGAAGCATTTGCCTAATAAAAAATTGACTATAGTAGATAGAAATGAAAATATATGTAATAATTTAATTGTAAAATATGATAACAATTTAGAATTTGTATTGGGTGATTCTTATTTAAATAATTTGTCGATTTATGATTTAATAATAAAATCACCTGGAATTAAAATAGAAAATATTGATGACATAATAGATAAGGTTACCTCACAAATAGAAATTGTTTTAGAAAATTTTAGAGATAATGTGATTGGCATAACAGGTACAAAGGGTAAGAGTACTACTTCAACACTATTGTATAATGTTTTAAAAGAACAAAATGTTAAATGTATGTTGATAGGTAATGTTGGGAATCCAGTATTAGATTATTTAGATGATATAACAAATGATACTAAGTTAGTTATTGAAATGTCTAGCTATCAACTTGAATTAGTTAAATATTCACCACATATTTCAGTTATATTAAATTTGTATGAAGATCACTTAAACTATCATGGTTCAATAGAAAAATATCATTTATCTAAATTAAATATTTTTAAATTTCAAAATGAAAATGATTATGCTTTGTATACTTCTACATCTCCTAATATTAATAATTATATTAGTAAATTTAATTATAAAGCACATATTTTAGATATAGAAAATGAATTTAAAATTGTTGATAATGAAATATATTTTAATAATATAAAAGTTTACAGTGTTAATGAAAAGAGATATTTATTGGGAGAACATAATTTATCTAATATAATGTTTGTGATTAGAATTTCAATTTTATTAGGTTTGGATTTAAATAAAGCGGTTAATACTATTAATAATTTTAAACCACTAGAACATAGAATGGAAATGGTAGGCACATATAATAATATAAAATATTATAATGATACTATTGCTACAATTCCTGAAGCAACTATAAATTGTTTAAAAGCTTATACTGATGTTGATACTTTAATTTTTGGAGGTCAAGATAGGGGTATAAATTATGATAATTTAATAAATTATTTAAATAATTCTAATATAAGTAATTTTATATGTATGCCAGAAACTGGGCATAAGTTGGCAACTAGATTAACTAGAGGAAAAATATATTTAGTAAATACTTTAGAAGAAGCAGTTTTGATAGCAAAAAAGGAAACTAAATGTGCTTGTCTTTTGTCTCCTGCTGCGCCTAGTTATAATCAATTTAGAAACTTTGAAGAAAAAGGAAAAAGATATAAAGAATTAGTAACTAAAGAATAGTATAAACTAATATATGTATAATTTTTACATATAATATATTAGAATATTTTATATAAATTTTAGTATTTGAATTGACAAAAGATATATCTTAGTGTAAAATAATTTACATGAATTGATAAATTTATTTGTTAATTTTTGATATGGATCCATAGCCAAGTGGTAAGGCATGGGACTGCAACTCCCTGATCGTTGGTTCAAATCCGACTGGGTCCTCCAATTGAATTATTCCCTATTTTATAGGGCTTTTTATTTGCATAAAAATTAAATTATAAATAATTGAAAAATATTTATGAAAAATAATACTAAAGCATTTTAAAAGACTACAATAATGTAGTCTATAAAAGTTTGAGGAGGTTAGTGTATTAGTTTAGGAAAAATTATTTAAATCAAGTTAATATACATGTGTAATTAAGTTTATTTATTCTTATCATCAATATCTTTATTGATGTCATTAAATTTGTCTTTTAAAATTTTAGGTATTTTTATACCCATACTAGTCCAATTTTCTAATATAGATATACCTTCGTTTGCGATAAACATATATATTACAATATTTCTAATATTGCCAGTACTATTTAATAATTTATCTAATAATGCTGCAAGTATTACTATAAATATATATCCTACTTTTTTTATAATACCTTTTGCACCTATTTTACTACTTAATTTTTTTGTGTATATAGCTCTTAGAAGACCTGTAATATAATCTATTATTATAAACACTAATAATGTTTTAAATAATATATCGCATCCGCCAATTATAAAATCTATAGAAAAGTTATTCATAAAAATCATTCCTTTTCTAATATATCATATGAAATAAGTAAAATTGTTTATATGCTTTTGCCTTGGTTTAAATAACATATGTTATTTATCTTATGAGGTTGAATATATTAAAAAAATATAATATATTATTATTATATAAAAGAGGTTGTTATGAGCAGTAATAGAAGTATTAAAGAAAGAGCGAAGAAAAAAGTTAAATATAATTATTGGCATAGTATAATAATTAGTTTTCTTTTTGTAATTATTGTTAGTGGTGGATATAAATATAATAGTTTTATATCTGATAGTTTCAGTAATATTGGTAATAATGTTATAAGTAAGAATAATTTATATATATATAATAATATAGTGAATTCTGCTAAAAAAGTAATTGATATTACTAAAAGTTATAAACCTACTAGAGGAGTATTATCTGTTTTCTTTAATAAGATGAATGGTAGTAGTTCTTTAGTATTAGGTTTTGTTGATGCGATATTAGAATTTATTACTATTAAATCTATACCTAAATTCTTTATAAAAATTTTTGGATTTTTGTTATTTATTTTAATTTATATATTTATACAGAATATTATATTAGTTGGTAAAAATAGATATTATTTGGAACATAGTAGATATAAAAAAGTTAATGTTGATAGAATAATGTTTGTTTATAAAGTTAAAAAGACTATTAATATTGCTTATATAATGTTATGTAAAACAATTTATTTGTTTTTGTGGTTTTTAACTATTATTGGTGGAATTATTAAGTATTATTCATATTTTATGATAGATTATATTGTAAGTGAAAATCCTACTATAAGTAGGAAAGATGCTTTTATATTGAGTAATGAAATGATGAACGGTAATAAATTTAATTTGTTTAAAATACAATTTAGTTTTATTGGATATATTATTTTAGGTTCTTTAACATTTAATATTAGTAATATATTTTATTTTGATGTTTATAGAGAAAGTATTTATTCAGAATTTTATTTTAATATAAGAAATGAGTTTTTAAAAAAGAATAAGAAAAAATATAGAAAATATTTTAAAGATGAAATGTTAGATGGTAATAAATATAATGATGGTTATTACCCTAATGATAAGTATTTTATACCAGAAAAGAAAATGTTTAATTTTTTAAAGTTAGATTATAAGGCTGATTATGATGTTTGGACTATAATAATGTTTTTCTTTACGTGTGCTATGATTGGTTGGTGTTGGGAAGTACTTTTAAATTTATTTGTTCAAGGAAAATTTGTTAATAAAGGTACGATGTATGGACCTTGGCTTCCAATATATGGTTATGGTGCAACTTGTGTTATAGTTTTATTTAAAAAATATAGAAACAAACCTTGGAAAATATTTTTGTATTCGACTATTTTATGTGGATTGATTGAATATTTTACTGCTGTTTATTTAGAAACATTTTTACATAATAGATATTGGGATTATGATGGATTCTTTTTAAATATACAAGGTAGAGTTTGCTTAGAGGGATTATTAGTATTTGGCCTTGGATGTATGGTATTTACATATTTTCTAGCGCCTTTATTAAATAATATATATAGAAAAATTAATTTGAAATCTAAGAAAATAATTGTTATTATATTGGTAGTATTATATTTAATAGATTTATGTTTTACTAAAATAAGACCCAATAGTGGAGAAGGTATAACGTTTTATATAATGTTAAAGGAGTGGTTATGATGTCTTGGTTTTTATATTTTGTATTTATATTTTTTATAGGAAGTACATTTGGATATGTATTAGAATTGTTTTTTAGAAGAATAGTTCATAAAAAATGGGTTAATCCAGGTTTTTTAGTTGGACCTTATTTGCCTATATATGGTTTTGGGCTTTGTACTTTAACCGTTATATATTTAATATTTTCTAAGTTGGTTGTTAATCCTTTTTTGATAATTATATTAATGGGGTTATCTATGACTTTGATTGAATTAATTGGTGGATTAATATTTATTGAAGCTAGTGGAGTTAAATTATGGGATTATAGTGATATGCCTGGTAATTTTAAAGGAATTATATGTCCTCAATTTACACTTATATGGACTTTGTTAGGAGCTGTATATTATTACTTTATTGCTGATAAAATTATGAATGCTTTAGATTGGTTTAAAGTTAATCAATCATTCTCATTTATTTTAGGAATATTCTTTGGAATAATTGTACTAGATTATATTTATTCTACTAAAGTATTGGTTAAGATAAGACGTTTTGCTAAGGATAATGATTTAATAGTAAAATATGAAGAATTAAAAAAACATATTAAGGATATACAAGATAAAAATAGAGAAAAATATTCGTTCTTGTTTCCTTTTAAACAAAGTAAAGCTTTAGGTGAATATTTAAATTTGTATAAGAAGAAAAAAGTTAATAATAAAAAAGGATTTTTGTTGTTTGGTAAAAAGTAGTACGTTATGTGCTATTTTTTTGAATTTATACTTTATTTTTATAATATATTGTAGTATAATCGATGGTTCTGAAAGGGGATTATTTATGAGTTATACAACTTTTTTAATTAGAATTAGTGTTTGTTTTATATTGAGTTTATTAGTTGGATTAGAAAGACAATATAGACATAGAATGGTAGGTTTGAGAACTAATGTGTTAGTTTGTTTGGGGGCATTTATGTTTGTTACTGTGTCTTTTGGTATTGGAGTAAATGATCATGCTAGAATTGCAGCTCAAGTTGTTAGTGGTATAGGTTTTTTAGGTGCTGGTGTTATTTTAAGGGATGGTTCAAAGATAAAAGGTCTTAACACCGCTGCTACTTTATGGTGTGTTGCTGCTATAGGTGTTTTGTGTTCTACTGGAATGCTTTTTGAAGCTAGTATTGGAACATTATTTGTATTGATATCAAATGTTGTTTTAAGAATTGTATCTATTAAAATTATGGATGTTATTAAGAAAAATAATTTAGAATTATGTAGTATAAGAATTGAATGCAAAAAAGATGCAGAAATGGATATTAGAAATATTTTATATAATTCTTTAGAAAATAATAGATTAACTTTAGAAAGTTTAGAAAAAAATGAAATAACTAAAGATGAGGTTAAATTACGTGCTAATATTATTACTAATGAACCTAATAGAGTAGAAAGTGTTGTTAATGTTCTTAGTTCTAATGTAAATATTATAAGTATTAAATGGGCTCATTTTAATTATAAAGATATAAATAATGAAGATGAGGATGATAGAGATTAAAAAATAATTGCAAAGTATGTTTATAGTTTTTGCAATTATTTTTTTGTAGTGAAATAATTTTATAATTTTGTTTTACATATTTCATCCATAGATACGTTGAATTGCTTACAAAATTCTACTAAAAATATTGTTAATATTAATGTTTTTCCATTTTCGTATGCGCTTATAGTTGAATGAGTAGTATTAAAAATACTTGCTATATATTCTTGATTTACATTATTATCTTTTCTTATTTTTTTTAAATTACTTCCTATTAATTTTTTATCTAATTCTTTTACAATTGGATATTTTTTATTTTGTTTAGTTAATCCCATTAAGTAATCCATACTTATTTTATATTTATTACATATAGTATTTAATTTTGTTAGTGGAATATATTGTTCTAATGTTTCCCATCTAGCGTATGTTGATTTACTTACATTTAATTCGTTTGCCATTGCTCTTTGTGATAGGTTTTTCTTTTCTCTTATTTCAATTAGTTTATTTAAAGACATGTAATCACCAATTAAATTGTCCCATTATTTTTACATTTTTATTCACTTGCCCCTAGCATACGACAAAATATTTTGCTATAATTTAATTGTAACGATAGGAGTGGTTGTGGAGAGTATTATGTTTTTAGGTTGTTTAGTGTGAATGATTTATTAAATTATAGGAAAGAAGGAAAAATTATGAATTTAGAAGAGGTGTTATATTAATGTATTATACTGTGAAAGAATTAAGAGATAAACTTAGTCAACGTATTATAGGTTTAGGCATTGACAAGAGCTTTTTAGAGAATCCTGCATTTGGTTCTGTCATCTCGCAAATTGATGGTTTAATAAGCCAAATGGGAATGTCTGAATCTGTTAAAACCACAACTGTTAAAGAAGAAAACAGAAATATATCGTTTGATTGGATTTCTTCTGATGGTAAAAAATATTCAATGAGTATTTCGAGTTCGAATCCTGAAACATTTAGATGTGTTAGAACAGAAGAAGAAAAACCGTTTATTGGTTTAAATGGACAAAGTATTAGAGAAAAAGATGTCATTGAAGAAGTGGCAACAATTGATGAATACGGATTTATTACTTTAACTACTAATGGTTCTAGGGTGAATAATATAGACTGCAAAATGGATGAATGCAATAATTCTACTTGGTCTGAAAAAAAATATTATACATCTAATGGTGTTATGAGAGACAGAGAATATAAGAGTTTTACTAAAGGAAAATTATCTGAAACTTTTGATAGAGCTAGTATTGATTCAATGCTTTATATTCCAAGACAAGCATTTGATTCTGGGTTTTGGAATGATAAATATGAATCAAGGACTTTATTAGTAAGGGATAAATTAGATACTGCAAGAATTCTTAGTGAAGATAAAAAAAGAGGAATTAGATATAGTGCGATTACTCCTTTAAATCAAGAACATGGTTTAAGTGATATGATACTATTAGGTGGTTATGACCCATATCCACAAAATGTGGTTATTCCTCCATTATCTCAAGAAGAAATTGAAGCAATGATTCAAAGGGAAAGTAATCCTAAAGTAGCAGAAGGATTAAGAGAATATGCAATTGGTAGAAATACTTATTCATATGATTCGGCTGAAGATAAATATTTTATCAGTGAAGGTATTTCACAATCCCGAGGTATGTCAAGATAAACTTGAAAAGAGAGTATGCTATGTTTTAGTATATTCTTTTTATTTCATTTTGCTTAGATTATTCTTTATCTATCAACAATAATTTTAAAGTGAGAATTATTTTTATAAATTCTTGAACTTAATGTCAATATTATTTACTTGACTCTCCAGTTAGATGTAATGTTATATTACTTAACGAAGGGAGGAAATGATATGCAAGATTTGAAAGAAATTAAGAATACTATAAGCTCATTAATTTACAAAAATAAGATGTTAGCTTCTATTAATCAAGAGCAACAAAGAATAATAGATGAATTAATGTATAAAAATGAACAACTAAAAAGTGATTTAGAATATAGTAAAGTTAATGGTGGAATTAGAAAGAAAATATTAAAGTATTAACTTATTATGATATACTTAATTTAGAGAGTGTTGGTTAATATGTATAAGATAGGAGAATTTGCAAATGTAGTTAAATCTAATATTAAAACAATTAGATATTATGATGAAATAGATTTATTAAAACCTAAAATTATAGATAAGTTTACTTCATATAGATACTATGATGAAGATAATGTTAGTGAATATTATGCAATTATATTATTAAAACAAATGGGTTTTAGTTTAGAAGAAATAAAAATATATAAAGATGATTTAAGTGATGATATATTTTTAAAACAAAGAGAAAAATTATTAAATAATATAATTGAAATGAAAAATACAATAAAAATGATAGATAAAACAAGAAGTAATATTGTTAATGGTAAAATATAATTAGATAATTTTGATTATGAAATAAGTAATATAAATACTAGAAAAAAGGAGATATAAAAATGAGAAAAAAATTATATGAAGATTTTGAAAGTACTGGTAAAACAAATGCAATAAAGAAAAGAGTTAATGAGTTAATAAATAAAAATAAGAGTATGCTAATACTTGATACTAAGAAAGAGTATGAAGAATTATTTAAAAATACTAATTATGAAATAATTAAATTAGATATAAGTGATTTAAATAGCAATATTGCTTATAATCCTTTATACGATGCAGAAAAATTATTTAAAAATGGAAATATAGATGACGCAATAGAAAAGATAGTAAATTTTGGAAAATTATTAATTCACACTGAAGATAGTGTTGATCCTTATTGGGATAATGCTGCTAGAAGTATGTTTACTGGAATATGTTTATATATTTTAAATAATAATAGAAGTTTAAATTTAAAAGAAATAATAAAAGTAAGTATAGATGAAATGGATGAGATGACTAAATATATTAATAATTTAGATGTTTTGAATTACATAAATATAATTACATCAAGTGTAATAAATGCACCAGTAGAAACTAAAGGTGGAATAATGTCTGTTTTAAAACAATATTTAGGATATTTTGCTCATAGACCTAATTTATTAGATAAAATTAGTGTTGATAGAGGTATTGAATTAAAGAGTAAAAATCAAGTTATATTATTAACTAATTTTAGTCAAAAGACTATATTTAATATTATTATAGAGAATGCTTTAATTAATATTATAAATGAAATGATTGATAGCAAAGATGAATATGTAGTAGTATTAGATAACTATGATAGCATAATGAATACTGAAGAATTTACTAAGTTATTTAAATCTTATTTATCTGATAACATAGAATGTATTGTTGGTGTACGAGATAATAGTTTAGTTAAACCATTAGATGAGTTTTTAGTTATGTATAGAAAAGGAAAAATGACTGAATAGTTTATGTTTGTTTAAAATAATTAAAAATGATATAATCAAATAAAGAATAAGGTTGATAATATGAGGTTTAATTTATATTTTGTTTTAATATTTTAATTAAATTATCAATTTAGAAAGGGAGGGCTTATGAAATTAAATGAATTAAAAGAAAAATTAGAGCCTTACAAAGAACTTGAAAATAAAATGTTTTTTGGTAGAGCAAGTGATAATAAATATTGTATTATGGAAGAAAGTGATAAATGGCTAGTCTTTTTTTACGAGAGAGGAACTCGTTGTGCATTAAAAGAATTTAATGATGAAGAAAGTGCTTGTGAATATTATTATATTAAATTAAATAAAATTAGAATAAAAGAAGAAATGAAATCTAAAAAAAACGAATATATTTTAAATTATAATTTTTTAAATAGATATATTAATTTAAAAATTAAATTTGACGTTTTTGATAATGAAGAAATAACTATATTACAAAATAGAACATTTAATAAATTTATGGATAATATAAAAGAAATATTTTTTAAATCATATAGTGTATTAAAAGATTATTGTCAAAAAAAATATAATATAGAATTAGATGATACAAATTTTTATAAATATATTATTCCAAAGCAAATTTATATAAAAAGAGAAAGTAAAGATAAAGAATATTGCAAGTTTGCTATATTGTACAATTTTAAAGAAGATATTGAAAACGGACTTGCTGTTGTTTGGGCAAATGATGAAATTTTAGAAGTTGGTATACAAGATATAATATTGTAATAAGTAGTTAGTTTATGCTAATAAATAATATTTTGATTTCGACTGAACTAATTAATGAAAAAATAAAAAAGAATTTAATATAAAGTTCTTTTTATTTTTTTGCTCTTTTATATGTTTTAATTCTTTTTCTATTTCACAAACAAGTGAAACAACATTTTTTTTTATTATGTAGTAAAATTTTTTCAATTTTATAAATTACTCTTATAATTATTTGTTGTGTTAATTTTTTTATCTAAAATTAATCATTTAAATCTTTATTCTTATTTTTATCATATTTTAACATTCTTTTAATCGTTTTGCTATTACGCATATCACTGTTATTATCTACAACTTTATACACTGCTTTTAAATATTTTAAGGTTTTACTATTATCTGTATTCATTTTTGTTTTTAAATACTCTTTTTTCATTTAGAAATTCCTTTCTCTATTTCAATTTTTTCTTCGTTATCTTTATTTTTTGCATAAGCATAGCAGTTAACTAAAATAATAGGTATATTTCTTTTTTTTGCTTCTTCATAAACATTAACTCTATCAATGTGCAAACTAAGATTTTCCAAATTTTCTAAATTACTAACATTAATAAATCCACTAAAATAATCAAAATCATATCTACCACCTAGATTTTCATTTGTTATTAATTCTTGATTTCTTAATCTTCTATACATAGAAACTTCTTCACTTCTATTTGAATTATGTACTTCATCAAAATTTATTGAACCATTTTTGGCAAAAGAAGTAGTTAATTTTGGAGCGTGTTCCGTACTGATATCTCTTGTTCCTTTACCTGCATCCATTCCTACAATAGCGTTATCTGGAATTTTTGAATAACCGAATCCAAGAAAAGTCTTCAATATATCATGATCATAAGTAATATAATTTCTGTTATTAGAGCTATACGACATTGAAATAGTAGAACTCCCAAATTGTTCCTCAAACTTTTCAATATTATCTAATGAATTACCATTATTAATAGCATTATATATATAACCATTATTAGTTCCTCCAATATTATGACGTAGTATCCCAAAATCAATTCCATTTAAAATATAAATTGGAACTCCATTTTTAAATATTTTTATTACATTACCATTATCTTTTGATAATTCATTTTCTAATTTTTCTACACTAACTAAATTATCATTTAATAATTTTTCTTGATTATTTTCAATCTTTTTAAAAGCAGTTATAAAATCTATATTACCTAGCACATTTTTTTCCTGAAATAAATTAGTTATTAACTCAATAATAATATTTTTATTATTTTCTTTACTGATTACATCTATGAAATCTAACATAATTTTTTCATTGAGGGTTAATAAATCATTATTATATGCATTAGAAGCATTATACATTTTTAAATATGAAAAGACATTTTCATCATTTTTTTCAGTATTATTTTTATAATTGTTTCCAAATATTCCTAAACATATCTTTTCTTTGATATAGTCTAGATTAGTTATATTACTTATTTCCTTTAATAGTTTATCTTTAACGATGTTTTCATAGTTTATTAAATCATCTTTTTTTATAATTTCACCATAATTTCTATTAATAATTAAACTATATAAATTATTTAATTCAACATCGCTTAATTCATTTTCTCCAATATCATTTAGTAAACTTTCCATTTTATCGTAGTCATTTAGTGTTCTTTGAAAAGTCGAAATGTTTTTGCCATATATATTTGATTCTAATTCATATAAATCAGACAAATTAGATAATTTTTTATTATCTTTTACTAAACTTAAAAAATATGACATATTTGATATATTATAGCTTATTAAATCATGAATTAAACCAATACCGAATTTTTCAACTATAATGGGATTAAAAATTTCTAAACTATTGATATTATGTTCATTTAAATTAATTCTAGAATTTAATATTTCCTTTGCATTATTTCCATATGCATTTTCCATTATATTATTAAATAAATCCTTATTTGTATTATTATTTATATTACTTATAATGTATTTATTTATTAAATCTACATCATTACTTTTTATAATATCTTTGTTAAAAATAATTTTAAAAGAATCTATTATGCAATTAGGATTGTCTATACAATCAAAATGATAATTATCCATTATAACATCTATTAGTTCAGAATATTTTTTTTGAATTTCTTCACCATAAATTAATTTAAAAATATTTTTAATTCTAGATTTTGCATTTAATAAATTTTCTTGATTTACATTAGCGATGGGAAGAATATAATTTGTATCATACATACATAATCTTGCAATTTGTTCGTCACTCATTCTTTGATAAAAATCATATTGTGACTTAGTATACTGATTTATACCATAAAACATATCATAATTTCCGTTGGTTGAAGCAATATCCAATGTTGAACCTTTTGCATTAAATATAGAAGATTTAATTAAATCATTTATATTTAAATTATTCACATTTAAGTTATTAAATTTCTCATATGAATAGTTTGTGATCTCTTCTCTCATATTATATATTGCATTAGGAATTTCATTTAAGGCTTCAATTCTAGTGTTTTCATCTAAATATTTAATTAATGTATTATCAGTATAAAATAAATCTAATTGAACTTCTTTATTACAATATTTAATAAAATCCAAATTAATTAATGCAACCTTTTTTTGCAATTCAGCATCCATTTTACTAATTAAAAATTCTAGTTCATTATTACTTATTCTACTTCCTTTTCTATTTATTGTTTCTATAAATGCTAGCTCTTTTTCTTTTGAAGTTAAATATTGAAATAACTTTAAATCGCTTACATCATCAGTGTAAATATGATTTGTTTCAGATAAGAAAAAATTTAATCTAATTTCGCTAGAAACTAAATTCATTAAATTATTATCCTTCTTTAAAATATCAAATACTAACTCATTATTTTTTAATATTTCTTCATTATTTATAATTTTATCTAACAAATTAGTTGTTG
The DNA here is from genome assembly GCA_900548725.1 of uncultured Mycoplasmatota bacterium. Taxonomy (GTDB): domain Bacteria; phylum Bacillota_I; class Bacilli_A; order RF39; family UBA660; genus UMGS1124. The sequence continues at coordinate 46,031 of URLV01000001.1, read as the reverse complement.
CTAAAAAGTTTAACATAGTCTCTCTTGCATACTTCTTAATTGTAATATCATTCAATAACTCTAAGTTATTTAATAAATATTCTTTTAAAAAATCTGGATTATTGTCTATATAATTGGATAATACATATGTATCAGAAATATTATTTTTTAAATATTCATGATTTACGTCGTTAGAAACAAGTTTTATAATATTTTTATAATTATAATTATCTTTATTAGTGTTTAATTTATCTAATTGATATTCAAATGGTAAGATTTTTAATAAAGTTTTATCTTTCTGAAATATTAAGTCACATAACTCTATATTATTTTTTAATTTAGCTCCTAAATTACTATATAATATTTCTATTTTTTTTGAATCACTATTTTTCTTTATCTTACCTATAATGTTTTTTAATTTAATTTTTTCAAACATATAAATTCTCCTATAATATTTACAAAGTTATTCTATTTATAGTATAACATTATCAACAAAAAAACGTATTATTCATAGTTAAATTGATGTAAAAAAATGTAAAATTAGAATTTATGGAAAATAAACATACATAATCATAATAAAAAAGCATTTGACAAAACTAATATCAAATGCTATTATTTGATTAAGTAGAACGTCTACCCCCTGTAGGTTAGATTGTCTACCTTGAGAGTAGAAATCCGTCCTAACTGAGTGGCGGATGTTTTTATTTTAATTTAATTATTCTTTATCTAAGAAGAGTAATATTAAAATAACAATGATTCTATTCATAAATTTTTCTAAATTTTTGAACATAATATCACCACCTTACTGCTTATACTCTTTAATAATTCAGTTAGTAAGGTAGACATCAACCCAGACGTTCGATTAGTTATATTAATATAAATTAATTTTAATTTAAAGACTTTCGACAAAACTTCTAAAAACTTATCAAATTGTGACAAATATTGTCTTTTTTTATTGCATTGTAGTTTAAAATGTAGTATAGTTTTATTAGTAATCATTACTAATAAGAGGTGATTGTTTGAGAAATACTAAACAAAAAGAAGTAATACTTAATATAATAAATAATAGTTTTAATCATCTAAATGCAAATGGAGTTTATTTGGAAGCAAGAAAAGTAATTCCTAATATTAGTTTAGGTACTGTATATAGAAATCTAAATAATTTGGTTGATGAGAATAAAATTATTAGATTAAAAATGAGTGATGGTGTTGATAGATTTGATAAAAATATAATTCATGCTCATGTTGTATGTAGTATTTGTGGTAAAATAGATGATGTTATGTATGATTATATAAAAAAATTACCTAATATAAAAGATTATGAAGTAATGAATTACGATTTAAGTTTTATTGGAAAATGTAAAGAATGTTTAGAGAAGGAGAAATGAAAAAATGGAATTAAAAGGAAGTAAAACAGAAGCTAATTTAATGGCTGCTTTTGCAGGAGAAAGTCAAGCAAGAAACAAATATACTTATTATGCTAGTAAAGCTAAAAAAGATGGGTTTGAACAAATAGCAGAAATATTTTTAGAAACTGCTGATAACGAAAAGGAACATGCTAAAATGTGGTTTAAAGAATTGCATGGTGGAGAAGTTCCTAGTACTAGTGAAAATTTATTAGATGCTGCAAATGGAGAAAATTTTGAATGGACTGATATGTATAAAGAGTTTGCAGAAACTGCACGTGAAGAAGGATTTGATAGAATTGCTAATTTATTTGAAGGTGTAGCTGAAATTGAAAAGCATCATGAAGAAAGATATAGAGCATTATTAAGTAATGTTGATAATGAATTAGTATTCTCTAAAGATGGGGATAAAATTTGGCAATGTAGAAATTGTGGACATATTTGTATAGGAAAAAATGCTCCAGAAGTTTGTCCTGTATGTAGTCACCCACAAAGTTATTTTGAAATAAAGAAAGAAAATTATTAGTAGTTTGTTAACTACTTTTTTTCTTAAAATTAATTAGCACAAACTATTGACAAGTGCTAAAATATATTATATAACTTAGTTATGGGAGATGTTATGAATGAAAAAAAGAGAATTTAAAAGTGAATCAAAAAGGTTGTTAGATTTAATGATTAATTCTATATATACTAATAAAGATATATTTTTAAGAGAATTAATTAGTAATGCTAGTGATGCAATAGATAAATTATATTATAAAAGTTTAACTGATAAATCTATTAAAGTTAATAAAGATGATTTAGAAATTAATATTAATTTTGATAAAGATTTAAGAACTATAACTGTTAGTGATAATGGTTGTGGTATGAGTGAAAGTGACTTAGAGAATAATTTAGGTACTATTGCTAAAAGTGGTTCTTTAGCTTTTAAAGAAATGAATGAAGTAAAGAATAAAGATATTGATATAATAGGTCAATTTGGTGTAGGTTTTTATAGTGCATTTATGGTAGCAGATGAAATTACTGTTATAAGTAAATCTTATGATAGTGAGGATGCTTATAGATGGAATTCTAAGGGATTAGAGGGTTATACGTTAGAAAAATGTGATAAAAGTAGTGTTGGTACTGATATAATTTTACATATTAAAGATAATACAGATGATGATAATTATGATGATTATTTAACTGAGTTCAAATTAAAAGATTTGATTAAAAAATATAGTGATTATATTAGATATCCAATTAAGATGGAAGTAAGTCATAGTCATAAAAAAGATGATAGTGATGAATATGAAACCGTTAAAGAAATTGAAACTATTAATAGTATGATTCCTATTTGGAAAAAGAATAAAAAAGATGTTAGTGACGAAGAATATGAACATTATTATACTGATACTTATTATGATTATGAGAAACCTTTAAAAGTTATAAGTACTAGTGTAGAAGGTGCTGTTAGTTATAAAGGATTATTGTTTGTACCAAGCCATGCACCTTATGATTTTTATACTAAAGAATATGAAAAAGGATTAAGTTTATATTCTAATGGTGTATTAATTATGGATAAATGTAGTGAATTATTACCTGATTATTTTAGTTTTATAAAAGGTGTAATTGATACTGAGGACGTATCTTTAAATATAAGCCGTGAGATGCTTCAAAAAACAAAAGCAGTTAATTTAATTGCTAAAAATATTGAAAATAAGATAATTAAAGAATTTAAAGATATGTTAGAAAATGACAGAGAAAATTATGTAAAGATGTTTAAGGTATTTGGAACTAATATTAAATTTGGTATTTATAATAATTATGGAATGGATAAAGATAAGTTACAAGATTTAATAATGTTTAATTCTAGTAAGACTAAAGATCTAATTACTTTAAAAGAATATGTTTCTAATATGAAAGAAGACCAAAAAGATATTTATTATGCTAGTGGTGAAAGTGTTGATAAGATAGATTTACTTCCTCAAATAGAACAAGTTAAAGATAAAGATTATGAAATATTATATTTAACTGATTATGTAGATGAATTTACATTACAAGCATTAAGAGAATATGATGGTAAAAGCTTTAAAAATGTTAGTGATGCTGATTTAGATTTGGAAGATAAAAAGGAAGATATTGAAAAATTAAATACTGATAATAAAGATTTATTAACTTTAATGAAAGATACTATTGGTATTAGTGGTGTTAGATTTACTGGTAAGTTAAAAAATCATCCTGTATGTTTAACAAGTAAAGGTAATGTTTCTGTTGAAATGCAAAAAGTAATTAATTCTATGCCAGGAGATGAAAGTGTTAATGCAGAAATAGTACTAGAAATTAATGAAAATCATCCTATTGCTAACAAATTAAAATCATTATATGAAACTGATAAAGAAGAATTAAAGAAATATAGTAAAGTTTTATATAGTGAAGCAAGACTTATAGAAGGACTTGGAATAAATAATCCTACTGAGATAAGTAATTTAATATGTGATTTGATTTCAAAATAGACTTTATGGTCTATTTTTTTTGATGTTTGTTTTTTTGTGGTGTGAAACTTTTTTAATAAAATATGAGAAAATAGTTTCACACTGTGGTAAAATATAATATAATCGTTTTTAGAGGTGAAATTATGTTAAAGGTTATAGATTTAGAATTAAGATTTACTACTAAGACTTTATTTAAAAATGTAAATTTAGAGTTTTTAAAAGACAATTGTTATGGAATAATTGGCGCTAATGGAGCTGGTAAAAGTACTTTTTTAAAAATATTGGATGGAAGAATAGATCCTACAAATGGAGAAATAATACTTGGTAAAGGTGAACGTATATCTACTTTGGTTCAAAATCATAATTTATATGATAATTATAAAGTAATTGATACTGTTATTATGGGAAATAAGGAGTTATATTCAATTATAAAGGAAAAGGAAGAAATATATAGTAAAACTGATTTTACAGATGAGGATGGAATTAGAGTTGCAGAGTTAGAAGATAAATTTTTAAACATGAATGGTTGGGATGCTGAAAGTGATGCCGAAAAATTATTAAATGGTTTAGGAGTTAGTAAAGATTTATTTTATCTTGAAATGCAAGAATTAAAAGATAGTGATAAAGTTAAAGTATTACTTGCTAGTGCTTTATTTGGTGATCCTGATGTTCTTCTTTTAGATGAACCTACAAATGGTTTAGATGTAAAAAGTAAGATGTGGCTAGAAGAATTTTTAATTAACTTTAAAAATACTGTGTTAGTTGTTAGCCATGATAGAGCTTTTTTAAATAAAGTTTGTACTCATATGGTTGATATAGATTATGAAAAGATTACTATGTTTGTAGGTAATTATGATTTTTGGTATAAATCTAGTCAATTAATACAACAACAAATGAAAGATTCTAATAAGAAAAAAGAAGATAAGATAAAAGAATTAGAGGATTTTATTAGAAGATTTAGTGCTAATGCTAGTAAAAGTAAACAAGCTACTAGTAGAAAGAAAGCGTTAGAAAAAATAAAATTAGATGAAATTAAACCTAGTAGTAGAAAATATCCATATATTAATTTTGATATTGAAAGAGAATTAGGTAATGATGTTGTTATTGTGGATAATGTTTGCTATAAAGATATTTTACATAATGTGAAGTTTGTTATTAGAAAAGGTGATAAGATAGCACTTATTGGTAATAATGAGATTGCTAAAACTACTCTTCTTAATATAATTAGTGGGGAATTAGAACCTGACTCTGGTAGTGTTAAATTAGGTTCAACAGTCAAAATGTCTTATTATGAAAAAAATCATGATAAATATTTTCAAAATAGTATGAATATGATGGATTGGTTAAGACAATTTACTGATAGTACTGATGATACTTTTGTTAGAGGATTCTTAGGTAGAATGTTATTTAGTGGAGAAGAAGTTTTTAAAGATGTAAAAGTATTATCTGGTGGAGAAAAAGTTAGATGTATGTTTGCAAAAGTTATGTTAAATCATGGAAATGTTTTGTTATTAGATGAACCTACTAATCATTTAGATATTGAAAGTATAACTGCACTTAATGAAGGCTTAGAAAGATATAAAAGTTCATTAGTAATAAGTACGTTTGATGAAGAGATAATTGATACTGTTTGTAATAGACTTATAGAAATAAAAAAAGATGGTACAATAAGAGATAAAGAAATTAGTTATGAAGAATATATAGAAAGATTTGGAATAGAGAGTTAATTTAAAATAAATTGACTTTTCTTTTATATTAATATATAATCTCATTTGTTTGGAGGACTTTTATGAAAGATATAATAATTGATACATTAGTTGATGCTTTGAAAATATTACCATTTCTTTTTATAACTTTTTTGTTATTGGAACTTTTAGAACATAAATTAAATAATAAAACTAAAAATGTTATAAGTAAATCTGGTAAAGTTGGACCTATAATTGGTAGTTTACTTGGAGTAATACCACAATGTGGTTTTTCTGTTGTTGCAACTAATTTATATATAACACGTGTTATTTCTTTAGGAACTTTGTTTTCTATTTATCTATCTACCAGTGATGAAATGCTTCCTATTATGTTAAGTCAAAATGTTAATTTTAAAACTATATTAATAGTAATTTTAATAAAAGTTATTTCTGGTATTTTATTTGGTTTTGTTATAGATTTAGTTATTAGAAAGAATAATAAAAATAAATATGATTATCATATATGTGAGGAAGAACATTGTCATTGTGATCATGGTATTGTTAAATCTAGTTTAAAACACACTTTTAATATATTAATATTTATTATTGGTGTTAGTTTTATATTAAATGTTATATTTTTATATTGTGGTAATGATTTAATTAGTAAAATATTTATGAAAGATACTTTGTTTGGACCTTTTTTGGGTTCATTAGTTGGTTTAATACCTAATTGTGGTGCAAGTGTTATTTTAACTGAAATGTTTTTAAAGGGAGCAATTAATTTAGGAACATGTATGGCTGGTTTATTAGCTGGTAGTGGAGTTGCTTTGTTAGTTTTATTTAAATCTAATAAAAATATTAAGGAAAATTTATGTATTTGTTTAACTTTATATTTAATTGGAGTACTCGTTGGTATATTTATTGAAGTTGTAGGTATACTAATATAGGGTACTTTTTTTAAATTTTTTAAAAAAAATTAGCACATAGTATTGACAAGTGCTAAAATAGTGGTATAATTATAATTGTGAAAGGAAGAGAGATATATGAGTTTAATACCTAGAAAGTATTATTTAGATGATTTTTTTGATGATTTTGTTAGTTCAAAGGATGGATCAGTTATGAAATGTGATATTTATGAAAAAGATGGTAAATGTAATATTGAAGTTGATGTACCTGGATTTGATAAGAAAGACATTAATGTAGAATGTAAAAATGGTTATTTAACTATAACTGCAAAAAAAGAAGAAACTGAAGAAGATAACGATAAAAACTATATTAGAAAAGAAAGAAGTTATGGTGAATATTCAAGATCATTCTATGTTGGAGATGTTGATGCTAGTTTAATTAATGCTAAATTTAATAATGGTACATTATGTATAACTGTTCCTAAAGAAGAAAAACAAGATAATAAAACTGTCATTGAAATCAATGATTAAGGACACTTTTGTCCTTTTTGTTTTGTAAAATTTTATTTTTTATATTATACTAATTGTGAAAGGGTGATCTATTTGAAACAATGTGTTATGATATATAATCCCAATAGCGGACATACAATGAATGAGGAGAATTTAAAAAGTGCAAAAAAAATATTTCCAGAGTATGGATATAATTTAAAGATTGTTCCAACACAATATGCAGGACATGCTAAAGAAATAGTAAGTCATTTGGAATATGTTGATTTAGTTGTTAGTGTTGGTGGAGATGGAACATTTAATGAAGTAGTTACTGGAAACTATTTAAGAACTAATAGACTTTTAATTGCAAACATTCCAGTTGGAACATGTAATGATGTTGGTACAATGTTTGGGTATGGAAAAAACTTTGAAGCAAATTTAAAATTACTTCTTGAAGGTGAAGTAAAAAAAATTGATATATGTATTGTAAATGAAAGACCATTTGTTTATGTTGCTGGATTAGGTAAATTTATTAATATTGCTTATGATACTCCTAGATATTTAAAAAAGAAATATGGTTATTTTGCTTATTTAATAGAGGGTATTAAAGATTATTTTAGACCTATAAAATCTTATTATATAGATTTTGAAGTTAATGGACTTAAAAAAAGTGGATATTATTCTTTTATATTGGTTAGTAACGCTAATAGGATTGCTGGTATAAATAATTTTTATAAAGATGTTAAATTAGATGATAATCAATTTGAAGTATTGTTATGTAATTTTCCTAGTAGGAGAAGTATTATAAAAGCTTTAAGATTGTTAATAGATCATGATCCTAATAACATTAGTGGTATAGAATTTTATAAAACTAATGAGATAAATTTCAAATTTTTACAATATCCTAAAAAAGCTTGGTGTATTGATGGTGATAAATTAGATAGGGCAGTACTAGAATATAATTTTAGTACAGTTAATGATTTTGATGTAATGATGCCTAAAAAGAATGTTAAAAAATTATTTATTAGAGATATTAATTTAGATGATTAATAAATGATTATTGTATTTAAAAAAAGGTTTAGTTTTAATTTACTAAGCCTTTATTTGTTGTTTTTTCTTGATTACTAAATATGTTATGGTAATTATTAGTGTTGTAATACTTATAGATATACCTATATCTAAATTGTTAGGAATATATTTTAATTCTATGTTGTTTTCTCCTTTTTTTAAATCAAATCCTAATAGACTATCATTAATTTTATAAGTTTTAATTTCTCTATTATTTGAATATACTTTCCATCCTTTATCGTATGGTATTGAAGTATAGATTGAAGTATCATTTAAAAGAGTAATGTTTCCTTTTATGTTATTTTCTTTGAAATCAGTGACGTTTATTCTATTTGAATTTAGTATGTTATAGGCTTTTGTAAATTTATTGTTATCTATAGTATAAATATCTATTTCTTCATTTAAATATGATTTATATGATACATATACTTCTATATTGCTATCATTTGATATTGTATTTATAACATATTCTTCATCATATATATTACATTCTTTAAATGATTTATTTAATTTTATTTGAATATCACTAATATTTATATCATTTTTATAATATATTTTATCATTAATTATAATGTAGTTAATGGATGAATTATTTGAATATAAGTATATATTGTCATATTCGTTTATGTAATTATATTTTATTATTGTTTCTTTTTTATCTTTTGATATTATTTCTTTGTTGTTGAGTGTTAATCTATGAAATACATTCTCTATATTTGTTCCATAATTTATAAAATCATTTTGATATTCTATTGGATTAATAAAATTATTGGTCCATTTTTTTATTGATTTATTTACACCAAACATCAATCCTGTTGTGTAATTAAATTTATATGTTAAAGTGTTATTTTTATTTAGCTCTAGATCATATCTTTTATCGTCATTATTTTTTCCAATCATATATTTTATATCAAACATTAAATCGTATACTGGAGTATTTTGTTTATAATAATAACTATTGATTCTATTACCTGGTTGTCCTAAATCATTATTTAATTCTGCTAGGCTATTATATGCCATTGATGTAAATGTACTTTGTCCGTAATAGTTATACCATGCTCCATCATTAAGTGTTAGTATTGTATTTTTTTCTGTTCTATAAAATAGTTCATTATCTTTTTCTTTAATTTCATTTATGCTATTATGTACGTTATTGTATGTTGAATAAAATTCATCTATATATTGTAAAATATCCCAATTATGATTTACAGATATTACACATTCTATAGAACAAACTGTTATAAATAATATTGTACTTAAGTTTTTAAATTTTGGATAAAAATGATATAAAGTATAGATTAAGAAATAAGTTGATATTAATAAATAATTTATTGTTATCATATTTGATGTTATATTGTTATATTTTGTTAGGTATACAAATGTTATGAATAATAAACAAATAACATATGTTATTAATACTTTTATAAATGATATTTCTTTTATAGTTTTGAGTGAATAAGCACTTATTAATATAAGTATAAAACTATACATAAATGAGTATCTGTATGGCAAATCATTTGGTACATGGAATGCATGCCATATATAATCTAAAGGAGCAACATAAAATGAAGTTAATAAGAATATAAGAATTAATGTGTATATTATTTTTCTTTTAATGTTTATTTTTTTGTTAAGTAAGAATAATAGATATAATCCTATAGAAAGTATTCCACATGATACGTTTGGAGCATTTGATATGTCTGATGCAAATACTGTTTTTGTTATTCCAGTTAAATGATTTTTGAAAAAGTTAATTATAGTAAATGCATAGTATTGGTCTGTTGGAATAGTCCCCATAGTTGCATTTGTACTTTTTAAAGATTCATACATTGGTATTAGTTCAAATGCTAATAGTAAACCAGAAGTTAAAGAACAAAGTGCAAATTTTAAACATTTTTTTGATATATTTTTAATGTTAAATTTTTTTGTTTTTATTATTAAATATGATAAGAAATATATACATGAATAAATACATGTCATATAACCTATAAAATAATTTGTAAACAACATTAATGTTAGAGATAGTGTGTATAAAACCCCATTATCTTTATTAATTATATTTTCTATACCTAGTGTTATTAAAGGAAGAATATACATTCCATCTAACCACATTATATTCCAATAATATGCTGTAAAGTATGCTGAATATCCGTATAGAAGTGATATTCCTATCATATATAATTTGTTTGTATTAAATTTTTTATGTATATAGTATGAACATGTTATACAAGATAATATACTTTTTAAACCTATTATTATTGAATAAGACATTATAATATTTTTTCTTTTGAATAAAAACATTATTATATTTAGTGGTGATGATAAGTAATTAAAAAAGTTTCTAAAATATGGTAATCCTAATCCTGTATTAAAACTATAAATAATGTTTGCCCCTTTTTTTATTCTGTCGTATAGTTCTGCTAGCATGGGTCCGTACTGATGAAAGAAATCTATTGTTAGAAGTGAATTTCTACCAAATGGTGCAACTTTTTGTAAAATGTATATTGTAGATATTATTGATATTCCTAATATAAATACTGCTATTAAATATCCATATTTTTTTAAAAAGTTTTTCATAAGTATCACCTAATTAAAATTATATAATATAGGTTATTTTTATTCAATTTTTTATTTGTCATTTTTTGTAATATTTTGGTAAGTTTTTATAAGTTTTGCCGAAAGCCTTTAATTTATTATTATATTGTATTAGTATAACAAATCGAACGTCTGGGTTGATGTCTACCTTACTAACCGAATTAATAAAGAGTAAAAGTAGTAAGGTGGTGATATTGTGTTCAAAAATTTAGAAAAATTTATGAATAGAATCATTGTTATTTTAATATTACTCTTCTTAGATAAAGAATAATTAAATTAAAATAAAAACATCCGCCACTCAGTTAGGACGGATGTCTGACCAACAAAGGTAGATATCTAACCTACAGGGGGTAGACGTTCTACTTGATTAAATAATAACATTTATTATATATAGTTGTCAATTGATAATGGAGGGTTTTGATGAAAAATAAATTACAGATAATAAATAAAATGCATCATGATGAAAGTATTAGAACTTATATTGTATTAGAAGATAAAAAGTATTATATAAGTATATATGATGTTGTATTAAAGTTAACTAATTATAAAAATATACAATCTTTTATAGTACGTTTAAAAAAGAAATTATTATTAGGAATGGAAAGCTATGCCTACTAACATTAAAGTGAAGGTGTTGCGATACAAAAATGACAATTCTAGATAAGAATAAATGTACGTATTTCGAATTTGACAAAATACGTATTTTTTTGTATTATATATATCAATTACTTAGGAGGTTTGGTTATGGATAGTAAGTATTTGGTAATTAATGGTGGTAGTAGTTCATTAAAGTTTTCTTTATATAATACTAATAAAGAAGAAATGGTTAATGGATATATACAAAAGATAGGGTTAGAAGATAGTTTCTATACTTTGAAATATGATGGTAAAAAAGTTGAAAAAAATTGTGAAATTATGAATCATATTGATGCTTGTAATGTTATGATTAATGAATTATTAGCTAATAAATTTATAAATGAAATAAGTGAAATTAGTGGAATAGGTCATAGAGTTTTACATGGTGCTGAATTTTATAATGAGTCAGTTATAATTGATGATGATGTAATAAATAATTTAAAATCTATAATTGATTTAGGGGGACTTCATTTACCTGGTGAAATATCTATTATTGAATGTATGAAAAATATACTTCCTGATGTTAAACAAGTTGCTGTATTTGATACTGCATTTCATCAAACTATGAAAAGTGAGAGATATATATATCCTATAAAATATGAATATTATGAAAAATATGGTGTTCGTAAATATGGTTTTCATGGAACTAGTTATAATTATATAAATAATGTTATGAAAGATAAATTAGAAATAAATAATCCTAATTTAATAGTTTGTCATATCGGTAGTGGTGCTAGTGTTTGTGCTATAGAAAATGGACAATGTGTTGATACAAGTATGGGACTTACTCCATTAGATGGATTAATGATGGGAACTCGTTCTGGATCAATTGATCCAGCAATTGTAGATTATCTAGTTAATAAAACTGGTAAAAGTGTTGATGTTATTACTGATGAACTAAATAAACAATCTGGTATGATTGGATTATGCGGTAAGAGTGATTTAAGAGACGTTGATGAACTAATTAGTAAAGGCGATAAAAACGCTATACTTGCCATGAAGATTTATATTAATTCAATTATTAAATATATTGCTGAATATTATTTCTTATTAAAAGGTAATGTTGATGCAATAGTTTTTACTGCTGGTGTTGGTGAAAATAATAGTTATGTTAGAAGAGAAGTTGTTAATTATATATCTAATATTATTAATAGTAAATTAGATAATGAATTGAATGATAAAGTTGCTAGTTTTAAAGAAATAAAAGAAGGTATAATAACTACAAGTGATTCAAAATGTCCAGTATATGTTGTACCTACTGATGAGGAAAGTATGATATTATCAGATACTATTAGATTGAGTAAAAAAAATAAAACATTAATAAAGAAAATATAATAAAAATTGAATAAGAGGGGGAATTAGGTATGGATATTAATAAAGATTATGTTAATAAAAAAGGCGTAAAGTATTATGGAGTAATAGAAAAAGCTTTTAAAAAAGAAGAGTTATGTAATATTGGTAAATTTGTAAATCAAACTGATAGAGAACAAAATGTTTTTGGTAAGGAAAATGGAGTATATATTTATCAAGATAAAGAAAATGAAGATATAGCATATAGAATTTATGATGAATTCGCTGATTATGGTTTTAATGGATATAATGATGAAAAATTAGTTTATCAATTAAATAAGAGGAAAGATAATGTAAAGTTAACTGATTTTCCTAAGGGACTAGTTACATGTGAAGGAAATATTATTGGCCAAATAATTCCGTATTATCCTAATAGTGAAACAATTTTTTCTTATGCTAAAAGAACAAAAAATGTTAATGTTGTTAAATATTATAAGAAAATTATTGATATTATTAATGAGTTATATATAAATGGTATTATTTATTGTGATGCTCATGCTAAAAATTTTCTTTTAGTTAATAATAATATTAAATTAATTGATTTTGATTTATCTTTAATAGATTTTGAAAATCGTGGTTATATGTACAAAAGTATGATCAATACACTTATAAATATGCTTAATACATTAAATAGTGTTATTGGTGCTGATTATTTTGTTGATAGAAAGTTTGTTAGAGATTTACAAGATATAGAAATAAGTGTTAAAGAAATGGAGAAAAAGCTAGTTAAATAGCATTTTTTCTTGCAAAACTATATTATTTGTTGTATGATTAACTAGTTATTAAAAAAGGGAAGTGTTTTATATGGATAAGATAATTAATGTTGCTGTTGTTGCTCACGTAGATGCTGGTAAAAGTACTTTAGTAGATGCATTACTTGAACAAAATGGTGTTTTTAGAGAAAATGAAGAAGTTGTAGATTGTGTAATGGACTCTAATGATCTTGAAAGAGAAAGAGGTATTACAATTTATTCTAAGAATTGTGCTATAAGATATAAAGATTATAAAATAAATATTGTAGATACTCCAGGACATGCTGATTTTTCAAGTGAAGTTGAACGTGTTATTAAAACTGTAGATACTGTTATATTAATAGTTGATAGTGCAGAAGGTCCTATGCCTCAAACTAGATTTGTTTTAAATAAAGCTTTAGAACAAAATTTAAGACCTATATTATTTATTAATAAGATTGATAAAAAGGATGCAAGACCTGAAGAAGTTGTTAATATGACATTTGATTTATTTTGTGATTTGAATGCTAATGATGAACAATTAGATTTTCCAATTGTTTATGGTATTGCAAAACAAGGTAAATCTACTAGAGATTTAAATAATATGGAAGATTCTATTAGTCCACTTTTAGATACAGTTTTAGAACAAGTAAAACCATTTGAAGGTAATGAAAATGATGATTTACAATTACAAATAAGTCAATTAGATTATGATGATTATATTGGTAGACTTGGTATTGGTAGAGTTAATAAAGGTATGATTAAAGCTGGAGAAAACGTTACTTTAATTAGCAATGATGGTAAAGAATCTAATTTTAGAATTAGTAAATTGTTTGTTAATGAAGGTATTAACAGAGTAGAGAAGAAAGAAGCTTATTATGGTGATATAGTTACTATTGCTGGATGTAGTACTATAAGTATAGGTGATACTGTTTGTAGTTTAGGAAAACCTAATCCGTTACCTTCAATACATATTGATAGACCTACATTGTCTATGAATTTCTTAGTTAATAATAGTCCTTTTGCTGGACAAAGTGGTAAGTTCTTAACTAATAGACATTTAAGAGAAAGATTAGAAAAGGAACTTGAAACTAATGTTGGATTAGAAGTAGAAGAATTAGAAAATAGTGATGGTTTTAAAGTTAGTGGTCGTGGAGAATTGCATTTATCTGTACTTCTAGAAAATATGAGAAGAGAAGGATATGAATTATCTGTTTCAAAACCTCAAGTATTAATTAAGGAAATTGATGGTGTTAAATGTGAACCATTTGAAAAAGTAATTGTTAATACTCCTAGTGATTATGCTAGTACAATTATTAGTGATTTACAAGAAAGAAAAGGATTACTTTTATCAATGCAAACTACTGATGATAATTACACTCATATGGAATTTAGTGCTCCTACACGTGGTTTGATTGGTTATAGAAGTGCATTTATAACTAATACTAAGGGTGAAGGTGTTATGGTACGTAGTTTTGATGAATATAAACCTTATGCTGGTGATTTAACTACTCGTAAAAATGGTGTATTAGTTTCAATGGAAACTGGTAAGACTTTAGGATATTCTTTATTTAATTTACAAGATAGAGGTACATTGATTGTTGGACCTGCAACTGATGTTTATGTGGGTATGGTAGTTGGTATAAATAATCGTGATAACGATTTAAATGTAAATCCTTGTAAAAATAAGGAAATGTCTAATACAAGAAGTAAAAGTAGTGATGATGCTATTCAATTAGTACCACCAAAAACATTCTCATTAGAAGAGGCTTTAGAATTTATTGAAGATGATGAATATGTTGAAGTTACACCTGATGCTATTAGAATTAGAAAAGCTATACTAGATCCTAAAGATAGATATAGAAATAATAGATAATAAGATGAGTTTCTAGTTTTTAGAACTCTTTTTTATGTAAAAACATACAAGATAATTGATATTTAAATTGTTATTTTATAAAAAATTAGTGTGAAAATTAATTAATATGTTTAAAGAGTATAATAAAAGATGTTTAAGCGATTAAGTTTTAAACATCTTTTTTCTTTGTAAATTCATTTGATAATAAATTGTTTTTTTCTACTCTTTTAAATCCCCAATTGTTGATTACTAAATCTAGTTCTCCTATATATTCTACTATTTCTGGATTAAAACCTATTTTAAATCTATTTAATCCTTTGAATTTAGATTCGTTTTCAAAATCATCAGCAATGCCATTTATGTCACATATATTATAATCATTTTTATACATTTCAAATATTTTATGATGTAAGAAGTAATTAGGATTTAGATAATTATAATTTTTATCTACGCCAGCAATAAAGATACTAACTTTGTCCTTATATTTAACAGTAATTGCTCCAGCAATATAAGTATCTTCACTTCTTTTCATTCCTTCTGTTGCAAATATAACATCTTGTTTGTATTGTTCTAATGCTTTATCTGAATTCATTTTTTCGTTCAAGTTTTTTTCACTAGTATCTGTTCTTAAACGTGCATTTAATTCTTCATTTTTAACTTGTTCTTCTTCTACTCTTTTTTTTGCATTTATTAAATAAGTTTCGTAGTTAACTTTTACTAATAGTAAATCTGCTTTTTCTTCTCTTTTAAAAGCATTATAAAAGTTTCTATAATAGTTTAAACTTCTATCTTTCATATTTTTAATGAATTCATATAATATTTCTACTTTTGTTCCATCTCCTATAATTAGTTCTAAACCATTATTTTCACTTTTTAATATATTACTCCTAATTTTTTTTTCTAATTTATTTACATCATATTCTCTCAAATTTACTAATGCAGTTAATTTTGGTTGTAATAATTCTAATGGAACTAATTCTTTTCTTTTTTTGAAACCTAGATTTTTTAGGTTATCTAATATATTTGTGTTTTCGTTTGTTATTCTTTCAAAATTATTTTTATAATCTATTGTGGCTATAGGTATTTCAGGATTAATTTTTAAGAATATTATTTTTTTCCTTTTATAATATTTAATTAAATTTCTTGTAAATTTTCTTACTAATTCAGTATCATTGTAATCAATAATAAATCCTTTAGGACAATATGCATAGTAGTATCTTTTACCAATTTTTTTTGTTAAAAACATGCCCGCGGCAAGTATTTCTAAGTCGTTAGTAGTGTAAGCAACAAAAGAATAATCAAATCCTGTTTCTGACATTACCATTCCATAATTTGCTGTTTGACAGTAGTTACTATATGGGGTTTTATTTGCAAATTCCTCAAATTTTTCTTTACTTATTTCTATCATTCTCATGCTTATTCACCTATATATAATTATAACAAATATATAGTTTATTGACAATTTAATTTTTGTATGATAGATTAAATTTATATATTTATTATTTATTAGTTGAAATACTTCTTAATTTATGATAAATTAATTATTGATATTTAGTGATATAACGGAAGGTGATTAAATGGAAACTGTATTAATGGTTGTTTCGATATTATTAATAGTATTAGTTTTATTACAAAGTAATAAAGCTAGCAATGGAGCACAAATAATAAGTGGTGGTAATGCTGATTTATTTTCTAAACAAAAAGAAAGAGGATCAGAATTATTCATTACTAGATTAACTGCTGTTTTAGGTGCTGTATTCTTTATAATATCATTTATATTATATATTAAATAAGTTTACACTTTTAAGCATGAATATTATAGTATTTATGCTTTTTTAATGATATAATTTTTTAAAGGGTATGTGATATTATGAAAGAACAAATAATTAATGTAATGAGTGATAGATATGAGGCACTTGATGTTATAGAAATTAATGATCTATTGGAATTAACTAGTCCAGAAGATTTAAGTAGATTAAATAATGTTTTATGTGAATTAGAAAAAGATGGTGTTGTTTATAAAACTAAAAAGAATAAGTATATTTTATTTAAGAATTGTCCTAGTTTAAAAGCAGGTATATTATCTTTGAATAAAAAAGGATTTGGTTTTCTAATTATTAAAGATGGGGAAGATATATATATTGATAAAGATAATATTAATGGTGCTGTTAATGATGATAGAGTATTAGTTGAAATAATTAATAATCATGGTAAAACTGAAGGTAGAGTACTTAGAGTTTTAAATAGAGATTTAAGTAATTTGATAGGTGAAATATATTTTGTTGATAACAAACCTTTTGTCAAGTTGGAAGATAAGAATAAAAAGTTAGATATAAAATTAGATTCTAAGAGTACTAATGGTTTAGTAGAAGGTACTAAAGTTATTGTTAGCATAACTAAAGAGATGTCTAAGAATAAGTATATGGGTAGAGTAACAACAGTTATTGGTCATAAAGATGATCCTGGTGTTGATATTAAGTTAGTCGCTTATAAATATAATATTTATGAAGAATTTAGTAATAAAGCAATGGAACAAACAGATGCTATACCTAATGTTGTAAGTGATAATGAATTAAAGGGAAGAACAGATTTAACTAATGAAGTAATTTTTACAATTGATGGTGATGATACTAAGGATATAGATGATGCAATTAGTTATAAATTTGAAAATGGGTTACATGTTTTAGGAGTTCATATTGCAGATGTTTCATACTATGTTACTGAAAATAGTTATCTTGACAAAGATGCTTTAAGTCGCGGTACTAGTTCTTATTTGGCAGATAGTGTTATACCTATGCTTCCTCATAAATTATCAAATGGTATTTGTTCTTTGAATGAAGGAGTTGTTAGACTTACACAATCTTGCGTTATGAAAATAAATAACGAAGGTAACGTTGTAGATTATGATATATTTCCATCATTTATAAAATCTAGAAAGAAAATGACTTATAAGAAAGTTAATGATATTATTATGCGTAATATTGTTGATTCTAGTTATGAGAAATTTGGTGATGTATTAAAACAAATGAATGAGTTAGCTCATATATTACGTAGAAATAAAATCAAAAGAGGATATATAGATTTTGATTTAGATGAGGCAAAGATTATTGTTGATGAAGATAAAAATGTTGTTGGAATAGAAAAAAGAGTTAGAGAAGATGCAGAACGTATGATTGAAGATTTTATGATTGCTGCTAATGAAACAGTTGCAACACACATTTATAATATGGATTTACCATTTATTTATAGAGTTCATGATGTCCCAAATGCTGATAAGATTGATAAATTTTTAAAATTAGTTAGTTTACTTGGATATAAAGTTAATGGAAAAGTTAAAGATTTCACTCCAGTAAGTATGCAAAAATTATTAAATCAATTAAAAGATGTTCCTCAATATAAAATACTTTCTAGTATGTTATTACGTAGTATGAGAAAGGCTGTATATCAAAAAGATAATATAGGACACTTTGGATTGGGCAGCAAATGTTATACTCATTTTACATCACCTATTAGACGTTATCCTGATTTAGAAGTTCATAGATTGTTAAGAAAATATTTATATGAAAATAAAATTGATAATGAAACTATTGATTATTATAACGCTAACTTAGATTATATTGCTGGACAAGCTAGTGAAAGAGAACAAGCTAGTGTTGATGCAGAACGTGAAGTTGATGACATGAAAATGGCTGAATATATGGAAAAACATATTGGAGAAGAGTATGATGGTGTTATAAGTGGTGTAGAATCTTTTGGATTATTTGTTGAATTAGATAATTTAATTGAAGGTTTGGTTCATGTAAATAGTTTAAAGGGGGATTACTATAATTATGTTGAAGAACTATTATGCTTGATTGGACAGAATACTAAGAAACGTTATACTTTAGGTGATAAAGTACGTGTAAAGGTTGTAGGTGCTAGCAAAGAAGCTAGAACTATTGATTTTGAGTTGGTGGGGGATAAAAATGATGGAGATAAAGAATAGAAAAGCATATTTTGATTATTTTATTGAAAGAGAAATTGAATGTGGTATAGTTTTATCTGGTACAGAAATTAAATCAATTAGAAAAGGTAGTACTAATCTAAAAGACACATATGCTAGAATTAAAAATAGTGAAGTATTTATTATAAATATGTATATTGCTCCTTATGAAGAGGGGAATAGATATAATGTTCCTGAAAGAAGAGAAAGAAAACTTTTATTAAAAAGAAATGAAATTGTTAAATTGAAAAGTGAAGTAATGAAAGATGGATATAGTTTGATACCACTTAAATTATATTTTAAAGGAAATTATGCTAAAGTACTTCTTGGATTATGTAAGGGTAAAAAATTATATGATAAAAGAGAAAGTATTAAGGAACGTGATTTGAAAAGAGAAAATAAAAATATTAGTGTTTACTAGTATTTTTTTGTTAATTGTTTGTGTTAGTTGAAAACTTAGCATTTGTTAGCAATATTTTTGTGATATACTAATAATAGTAGAGGTTTAAATATGATAAAGAAAAGTGATTTAGAGAAAATAATTAATGAAATTAAAAACAATAGCAATACTAATTATTTTATTGATAATTATTCTTTTTCTGATAGATTACAATTTGTTGATAATATCATAGAATATAATGATATTTTAGAAGAACGTTTAAAATATACTAAAGATGTAGTAATGTTTTTATCTAATATTTTTAGTCGTGAAGAAAGTAAAAAAATATTAAATAGTATAAGTAATGAGTATTTGTATTTTGATGATGTTGATAGATATTATATTTCTTTATTTGGATTAACTGATGATGAAAAAAATAGTTTTTTACATTTAATGAAATATGATAATGATTTATCAGAATATTTAATTATGTCTTTTAAAAATGAAGAGATGAAAAAAGAAAATTTGAATAAGTATAATCATACTTCTTTATATTTAAATACTTTGACTGATGGTGAAAAACAAAAAATGATTAATGATTATAAAAGTTCTAATGTAATAGCTCAAGTTATTTCTTCTATGAGTTTAGATAATCAAATAAAATATTTAAAAAATAATAAAATTAGTAAGAATTGTTTTAATATTATTTTACAAA
Source organism: uncultured Mycoplasmatota bacterium (assembly GCA_900548725.1). GTDB lineage: Bacteria > Bacillota_I > Bacilli_A > RF39 > UBA660 > UMGS1124. The sequence goes on along the minus strand of URLV01000001.1, from coordinate 25,782 downwards.
ATGCTGATTTGGATAAGTTTAAAAAAATTGTTTTGGATAAAGATATTAATATTTATAGTAGTGTTATTAGACAAGCTATGGAAAGTTTTAATAATAATGATAAAATTCAACTGCTAAAAAATGAAATTTTATTGGAAAAATTAAATTCGAATGACATTTGCGATACATTAGAATATTTAAATTTAGATGAAATATTAGAAGTATTAAAAAATATTAATTATGAAAAATATTTAAACAAATATGATGTTGTTAGTATTTTTTATGATAAATATATTTATAAAACTTATAATTTAGATAATACTTTAATTGATTACATGATAGAATTGAATAAAAAAGGTTATATTGAAAGTAATAGTTTTTTAGAAATGCCTGATGATATAAAAGTTTTAATTGTTAAAAATGAAAAATTGTTTGAAAGTTTCAGAAAAAAAATATTATATTCTATTAAAGATGAAAAAATTAAGCTTAATATATATTTATCTATAAAAAAAAGTAACGTTTTACCCTTAATATTTTCAGAAGATTGGCTTGTTTTAGAAAAGTTAAGTGATGATAATAAAATTAAAATTATTAAAAACAGTGATATTGATCCTTATCTGAAAATTGAGTTAATTAAAAGTTTGGGTAACGATGATTTAAAAATTGAAATTATAAATTATGTTAGAAATGATAATAAAATTAAATATATTTTAGATGATAAAATATTATTGGAAATATTAGAAAAATTTAATGATGATAATAAGAGAAAATACATTATAAACAATAGTTTTGATTTGGATGATTTAGAAATAAGTAAACTAATAAGTTCATTATCAATAAATGAAATTAATACTAAATTTATTGTAGATAACTTTAATAATTTTTTATATCCTGATACAATTAAATTGGTACAATATTTTGAAAATATTTTAATTTCTGTTGAAAATTATTCTATTAAAATTGATTTATTAAAAATAATTGAAAATAATGTTGATAATTTAGAAGATAGCTTTTTTCCTAAATTAGTGATTTGTTTTAAGGATAAAGAATATGATAATTATAAATTATATTTGCTAAATAAATATAATTTTAAAGAGAAAAATGATTATATCATGTTTTTGAACTCAATTCATAGTGAAGATAAAAAGAAAGAATGTATAGAAAAAATTTATGTTAATTCTAAAACAAAAGCTTTACAAATTCTAACTAATATAACTGGAATAAGTGATGAATATAAAATAGAGTTTTTAGATAAATTTTTTGAATTAGGTGCAAATGATAATATATCTATACAACAATTTATAGATTCATTTAAAGATGTTAATTTAAAAATTAAATATGCTATTAAGTATCATTTAGGAATCGATTATATAAATAATTTTATGCATGATGATGATTTTATTAATCATGGTAGTTTAGATGAAGAAGTTGTTAAATATTATAGTGAGTATTATAAATGTTCTTATAATCACTTAGTTGATTTAATTAGTAAATATGGTAATGTTGTTTATAGATTTTTAAATAGTGAAAATATTATTAATTTATTGAATTTAGATGATAATAATTATAAAAAGATAATGAATATGTTTAATGTACAAGAAATGATATTAACCAATGAACAACATATAGATAATGTATTAAGTGTATTATTACAGAAAAAATTTACTCTAAATAATAGAAATATATTAGGAATATTTAATAGAATTAGAAATTATTTAATTTCTGGTAATTTTAAAGATTTGTTTAAAGAAATTGATGAAATAAGTTATTATTTATGCGATTCTAAATTAAAAGATATTGTGATTGAAGATACTAATTATATTTCTAATACACTAAAAAAATATAATTATAAAAAAGTTGATGAATTTATTAAAGATTTATATGATGTAAATAAAATTAATAGTAATTTAGAAATTTTAAATATATTTACTAATAAATATATTTTAGAAAAGAGAAATGAATTTGTTAAAAATAATTTTAATAAAAGTAAAGAAAATTTAAAATTGGAAGAAACTTATGAAAAAAATTCATTTATAAGAGAATGGATTAAAACAAAAGATGTTGAAACTATAATTTATTACTTAAAGAGAATTGATGTAAATAATTTAACTTTGGAAGAGAAAGAATTATTAGATAATGAAAATTTATTAAAAAATATAGTATTACTTAAAAAAGGTGAAAAGATTGAAAACAAAAACGAAGTATTACAGCTGATGAAAATTTTTAGTAATCTTATGGATAAATTTTATTTAAATAAAAATAGTTATAAATTTATTTGTATAGATTGTAAGAAGTTGTATAATATACCTTACTCTAAAGAAGATACAGTTTCAGTATTGAGCAATATGAATATAAATTTATTGAAAGATAATTTATTAAATAATGATGTTTTATATAATGATTTATTAAATTTGTTGAGAAAATATAAACTTATTGGTTGGGGTAACACTTTTAGTGATTTATCTAATGAAGTTGATTTGGATATAGATAAAGATACTATATGTTCATTCTTAAATAATTTTTATAGAATTTATCCTAATTTACTTGAACAGAATCGACATATGAATGATGAAAGAAAAATGAATGGTATAACAACTGAAAGAAGTATTACTTTAACTAGTTTATTAAATGAAGCTTTGATATATGCTAGTACTTCTTATAAATATACTAAATTGTTGGGAAAAGAAGATTTTAAATTAATTAAAAGTAATCCTGGGCCAAATTCGGCTCCTTATAGAAGTGAAGTTAGATTAAATGATTCTGTTGCTCTAATTAAAGAAATGTATAAAAGAGAAAAAATAAGTGTTCCACCACTTAATGAAAATATTGAAATTAATAATAAAAAAATAAATGTACAAATTACAAATAGTACTGATATGACAAATCTAACTATGGGTGAAAGAACAGGTGCTTGTATGAGAATTAAGGGACATGCTGATAGTTTATTTAGATTTTGCTTAACTGATGTTAATGGTTTTCATATAAAATTTATGAGTGATACAGGTAATTTCGTTAGTAGAGTTAGTGGATTTAGAAATGGAAATACTATATTTTTAAATCAACTTAGATATAGTGTAGATTCAAAGTATGATGCCGTTGATTTAATAGATGCTTTAGAAAAATTTTCAAAAATGTTAATCGATAAAACTAAAGTTGATGAAATTCCTATTGATAATGTGGTTATTTCTGATGGTTTTTCAATGCGTTCTTACACAGATAAAATAACTAATATACATTGTGATGACATAAAGAAAGGATTATCATCAAATTTCTATTCTGATGTTAATTCATGTGCAATTGTACTAGCAACAAGCCGTGGTAATTTAACATCTATTAAACTAACTGATAATAAAGAAACACTATATGATGTTAGTAGACAGCCAGTTAAATTAATTAACAATGTATATGAAATAATAAATGAAATTGATAAAATTAGAATGATTAACGATATTGTTTGTGGTAAAGATATTTCAGATATACAAATTTATAATGAGAGTTGTGGTTATAAAAATTTAATATCTTCTATGTATTTAGGAGAAGATTGGTATATAGTATTTGATGAATTTGGTAATATATTAGATGAATTTATAATTGATAGAGGTTTTAATAAAGAATTTGTATGTGATGAAATGAATCAAGTAAAAAATAAAATAATGGGAGTTAGTTATGAAAAAAATAGGAATAATAAAAGATTATGATGGAAATGTAGGAACTATAATTGAACTTAATAATTTTAATAAAGTAAATATAAAAAAATATTTATTAATGAAAAAAGATATATTATATAACTATGTTAGAAATGGCGATATAGTTAACTTTGATGCTGAAACGTTTTCTTCAATTTATGATGATGTTTTAGTAGCTAGATTTGTAAAAAAATTAAAATAGAATGTATGGGATATTACATTCTATTTGTTTGTAAATTCATAATAATTTCTTTCAGATAATTTATCTAGTAGGTCTTCTAGTTCTGGTATATCTTCTTCATAATCTAAAATATCTTCTATTTTAATCATTAAATCTCTTAGACTATTTGATGTTTCATAATCAATATTATATCTTTTGAGAATATCTATTTGATTATTGGTTAAATATAAATTTTCATTTATTTTAATAAGTTTATTGTTTTCAAAATCTATATTATTTAATATGTCATTTATCTCTTTATTCATTTTTATCATCCTCGAATATGTTGTTGTTTATTATAATATTATAATTATTGTCTATTGTTCCTTTGATTGTTTTAGTAAATGTTATTATATTATTTTTTATTGATAAGTTTCCTTCATAATAGTTAGTTATACAGTTATTGTCTGTTAAACTCATCGTGTATGATTTATCGTCGTTAATTATTATATAATCTTTAGTATTACATTCTGTAATATTTGTTTTTTTACCTACTATTTTATTTATGTTTACCGCATTAATGTATGGAAGTAATCTGTTATATGTTAAATAAATAACAAGTGTTATTAGTAGAATAATTACTGGTATTATGAGTATTTTTAAGGGATTAGTTTTTTTCTTTTCTACATATGGTAATGAGTCTACTATTTTTATTTTTGATTTTAATGTTGTCATGAAATCACTTCCTATTTTAATTATACTTTAATTAGACTATTCTTACAATAAGATAAAACATAAAAAATAGATTAAAAATCAGATAAAACAATTGTTTTCATATAAAAAATATGTTATACTTTTTATAGTATTGGAGGCTAGATATTATGTATATCAATTCCTTTATAACAGAGTTATCTAAGAAAATAGATACTGTTGATGAGCAGTTAAAAGATTTTCAAAGTAAGATGGATAGAATAACTGATGTTAAAAATATGCTTACATTGAAAACGTTAAAGGATATAGATGATTTAAAAGGGGAGGATTTGGCCTTACTTGATAAAGATGACTTTATGAAAATATTAGACGTATTTAATTTTGATGACAAAGAAGAAAAAATGAAAATTTTCTTTAATGCAACAGTTAGTATAAAAGTTAATCAAAAACTAGTAAGTGATGGAGAAATAAATGTTAGCAATAAAGAACAGATAGAATCATATATTAGTTGGCTTGATGAACAAATAAAATATATTAAAGAGTATATTAAAGATTTTAATAATAATAATAAAGAATATTATAATAGTTTGAAGATAAGTAATAATTTATATAAAAAGTATATAAGTTATTTTAAGAATGATAAATTAATTAAACCTATATATGATATAGAAGAATTTAATGAAGTTCTTAAAAAAAGTGGAATTATTACTAGTGAAAAATGGCAAATATTGGAATATATAGGCGAAAAGAATATTGACTTTGCTAGAAAAAGTGAAGCCGATAAAAAAAATGATGTTATAGAGTATAGTGATGAAGAAATATTATCTTTTGTAGAAAGTATTTTGATTAGAGAAAAAAATTTAATTAATAATATAACTGATGAGATTATTAAAACCTCATTAGAAATATTAGATTATGATGATGAACAAATAGAGAAAATGAATTTAAATAATGATATGTTAGTTAAATATCAAAAAGTTCCTATTTTAGATACAATGAATAAAATTTATAAAGAAACTAAAGAAATGCTTAAGGAAGATAAAGATAGTGATGCTTTAAAAATAGAGAAAAATTTAAAAGATTTACTTGAATTAGTAGATAGTTATGATGTTATTAAAAAAATTGAAAGTTAGGAGGTAATATTTTGGAATTTATTGATGTATTACTAGAATATTTTTCTATGTTTAAAAAATGTGAAGAAAATAAAGAACACGATAAAAATTCATTAAAAGATATAGAAAATATTATTAGTATTTTAAATGGTGTTAAAAATCGTACAGAAAAAATTCAATATATTACTAACTATAAAGAAGTTAGTAGGATAGTTACTGGATGTGATATAGGTAGTGTATTAGATGAATATTTAAAAGAAAAATATGATACAACTAGAGATAATGTTGATGGTTATCTAAAAGACATTGTTAATAATATAAATAAGGGTATAGATTTTATTATGTATGATATTATGCTTAATTTAAATAGATATAATATTTATTTGATGAATAAGAAAGTTAAATCTCAAGATATACCTATTTCTTCTGATATTAATTTTGATAATATTGATGTTAAATTAAAAGATATACTTGATTATTTGGAAATTAATGAAAATGATATAGATAAAGATTTATTAAATGATTTAAGTAAATATGTTGATTTAGAAAAATTTAAAAGTTTTGCTATTAATATAAAAACTGATAATGGAATGAAAAGGGTTTTATTTGATAAGTTAGAGGATAAAAATGTTTTAATTAGTATTATGTTACATTCTAATTTAGATAATGTAAATGATATAATAAAGATATTTGAAAATGAACATGCAAATATTAATAAAGTAGTAAGTAATATACCTTCTATATTTATTAAAGATTTAGTTAATAGTAAATGTAAATATAATTGTGTTATGTGTAATTATGATAATTTTGTTAATAATTATAATTTGATAAAAGAAAATAATGTTGATTTTAAGAAAATGCTTAATTTTGATGTTTTCTTTGTTAATGATTATAATATTAATAAAGGATTAGTTGATAAACTTAATAGCGTGGAGGTTGATAATTAGTGGGGGCAATATGTAAAAATGTTTTAGAACATGTTGGTGGTGTTTTAGTAACTAAACCTAATGTTATTTTTGACAACATTCATGTTTTAAGTAGATACGGTATTAGTTTAACTAATGATAATAATAACAATGGTTATGTGATACTTGGTATGCAATCTTTAAGTGATAGATTAGATTATTTAATAGAAAAAGGATTATGGAAAAAAAGTGATGGAGTAAGTTTAGATAATATTGATTTTATCAGAGGTCTTAACATACAAAAAACTTATGGAGAAGCAAAAACTTGCAAAGATAAATCACTTTATGGTAAAATAGATAGTACTTCGTCTGATGAAGAGGTTTTACTTAATAAAATGTTTGTTAATGAAAACTTTGATGAAGTACGTTTAGAAAATTTCTTTAATGACCATAATGTAATAAAGAACATAGTTTCAGAGCTTGATAACAAATACTTAAATAAAGAAGGAACTTATTCTTTTGGAGTACATGTAGTTAGTAGAGAAAGAGTTTTACGTAATTTATGTAATTATAGAGGGAAAGAAAAAGACTTGGATATATTTGTTAGTTGTTTAAAATATAAAAATAATGTAGCAAATATAGAAGAAGTTATTAATGCAGTAAGACCTCTATTAGAAATGGGTGAGGAAAGTGTTAAGTTATCTCAAAGAATATGATTTAAGTGATGATCAGATTAAAGATATAATTAATACTTATGATAATGTTCTTCTTAAGAATTTAAATTTTTCTAAGAGAAACGTTAAAGAAATTATAAAATATTTAAAAGATTTTGGTGTGGAAGATATTTATAATGTTATTAAAAATAGAATAGATTTATTTTTCTTACCATTATCATTAGTTAAGCAAAATTTTACTAAATTAGATAAAAACATGCTTTTATATTTATTAAATAATTCTATAGATGATTTAATAAATTATAATATTTAGATGACTGCCTATGGTGGTTGTTTTTTTGATAATTATAAAGTATATTGTATAATTAATTTGATAGTGATGGTGGTAGTATGGATATAAAAGAAAAGGCAAAATTATTTGCAATAAATGCACATTATGGACAAGTAAGAAAAAATGAAAGAGATAAATCTATGATTATTCATCCGATTAATGTTGCAAATATTTTGAGTGAATATGATTTTGATGATAATGTTATAGCTGCGGGTTATTTGCATGATGTAGTTGAAGATACTAAATATGAGGATAAAGATATATTAAAAGAATTTGGAGAAGATATTTTATCACTTGTAATGGGTGATAGTGAACCAGATAAAAAATTATCTTGGGAAGAAAGAAAACAATATACAATAGATGAAGTTAAAACATTAGATATTAGACATAAGTCAGTTGTTTGTGCTGATAAAATATCGAATTTAGAAGACTTACAAATAGTGTTTGAAAAAAATGGTAAATATGATTTTTCAAATTTTAATAGAGGATATGAAAAACAAAAGTGGTATTTTACTTCACTTTATGATAGTTTAATATTAAATGAAGATGAAAATTTTGAAATGTTTAAAAAATTAAAAAATTTAATTGATGAAATTTTTGGTGACGTTAATAATTTTGAGATACTAGATAATGTGTTTAAAGATAATGAAAAAGAAATTAAAATGTTGAAAAAGATACATTATCAAAAACAAGAGATTAAAAAATTATCTACTATATTTAATTTTAAACCATATGTTATAGAGTTTACTGGTACACCTAGAACTGGAAAAACTACATTAATAAATAATTTGAAAGATTTTTTTAAAAAAGGTAAATTTAGTGTTGATATTTTAGAGGAGTTTACTACTTCTGATAATTATAAGAAAAATATATATCCTAAGTTAAAAAATTATTATACTAGTACAGTCAATTTTGAAATACCAAAATATGTTTTGAAACAGTTGAATGAAACAATTGAATGTAATAATGATATTATAATTGTTGATAGGTCACTTTTTGATAGATTAATATGGGTAGATAGATTATTTTTAAAAGATGAATTAGATTTAAAAAATTATAATAATTATAAATTAGAATATATTCCTTTAATAAAAGATAAAATAAATATTGTTATTGCAACCTATACAGATAGTTTTACTGCAATTAGTAGAGATTATAATGCTAATTTATCTATTGAAAAAAGAAACTTTTTAAATGAAAAGAATGTTGATGAGTATAATAAATCGTTATTAAATATGAAAGAATTGGCTAATAAGGAAGATATTAATTTTTATTTAATTGATACTACTGATAGAAATCAAAGAGAAGTTTCTTTTGAAGTTATTGGTTATATTTTAGATGATATGAGAAAATATTATTTGTCTAATATAAAGGAGAATATTGAAAGATGTATAAAAAAAGAATTTAAATAAATTATATAAAAATAACTATAAAGTCTATTTTATTAGGATTGTATGATATAATATTGTTAGATGTAATTTAGAAAGAGGTGCAATCTTGGCGAAATTTACGTTAATGAATAAAAATAAAAAAATATTTGATTTTATTTATGATGAAGAACAACATATTATTGTTGATTTTGAAAGAAATTATCCTTTAAATGAAGATTATGCACCATTTGGTTTAATAAAAAACAATGAAATAAATAAAGTAGAATTTAATAAATGGTGGAAGAATAGACAAATTCCAGCGTCTAGAAATGGTTTAAAAGAAGTTTTGCATAATAGTTATATTTATGATAAAGATAATTTTGATTTGTTAGATTCAAAAGCTTATTGTCTTTCTTTATCAGACCAATATTGGGTAAAGAGTATTGATGAAGATATAAAGTGGGAGAAAATTAATTTTTTTGATAATGAGTTTTCCGAAGATATAGGTAAAATATTATTTAGTGGTGGTAAAACATCTTTGAAGTTGAATTTGAATACTCCTGATATGACAAGTAATGGTAATTATGAAAAAAGATGGAAAATAATAGATGGAGATAGATATTTATTGAAAGCTGGAAGTAAGATTTATAATCAAGAACCTTTTAATGAGTTAATTGCTACTAAACTTTATGAAAGATTGTTGAATAAAAACGAATATGTTTCGTATAGTGTAATTTATGATAATGAGAGAGCTATATCAAAATGTAAAAATTTTATTACAAAGGATACAGAATTAGTTCCTGCTTGGAAAATAAATGATTTTTTTGAATTTATAAATGATGAAAATAAATATACCCATTATTTAAATTGTTTAAATAAGTTAGGACTTAAAGATGCAGAAACTTTAATAAATAAAATGATAGTATGTGATTTTATAATTGCAAATAAAGATAGACATTTTAATAATTTTGGTGTTATAAGAGATGTTAATACTTTAGAATTTGTAGGTGTTGCTCCAATATTCGATAATGGATGTTCTTTGTGGTATGATGAAAATGATATGTATGTAGGGGAATTCTTTTTAACAAAACCTTTTGATGATTACGAAAAAACTCAAATTAGATTAGTAAAAAATTTGGATTGGTTTGATGTTTCTAAATTAGAAAATTTTACTGATGAGGTCAAAAATATACTTTCAAAAAATAAATTGATATCAAAAGAAAGAATAGATAAAATAATTTATCAAATAAATCTTAGAATACAGTATATTTTAGAATTAAAGAAATCTTTAGAAAACTAAAATAATAGAACTACAACTTTGTAGTTTTTTTGTGAACAAATGTTTTTATTTTATAAAAAAAGGTATTTAATAATAGATTGATATTTGATATAATAATTAATATGTGAGGTAGAATATGGAACTATTAAATAATTTAAATAAACAACAGATAGAAGCTGTTAAACATATAGATGGCCCATGCTTAGTAATGGCTGGTGCTGGTAGTGGTAAAACTAAAGTACTTACTACTAGAATTGCATATTTAATTGAAAATGGAATAAGAGATTATAATATACTTGCAATAACATTTACAAATAAAGCTGCTAAAGAAATGAAAGAAAGAGTTAATAAAATATTTGGATATGATATATCTAGTTTTATAGGGACATTTCATTCGTTTGGTCTTAGAATAATAAGAGAAAATTATATGTATTTAGGATTAGATAAAAACTTTACTATAATAGATAGTGATGATGTTTTAAGTATAATAAAAAAGATTCTTAAAGATAAGAATTTAGATCCTAAACATTATAGTCCTTATTATATAAGAAATAAAATTAGTTTAATTAAAAGTCAGATGTTAAGTGATATGGAAATAGAAAAGTGTTTTAATACTGATATAGATTTAGTTGTTAAAGAAGTTTATCATATATATTTAGATAAAATGATTAAGAATAATAGTATAGATTTTGATGATTTGTTATGTAAACCTGTAATATTATTTAGTGAACATAAAGATATATTAGAACAATATCAGAATAGATATAAATATATTTTAATTGATGAATATCAGGATACTAATCCAGTACAGTATAAATTAACTAAGTTGCTTGCTAATAAGAATAAAAATATATTTGTTGTTGGTGATATGAATCAAAGTATTTATGCTTTTAGACAAGCTGATTATAGAAATATATTAAATTTTGAAAGAGATTATAAAGATTGTAAAGTTATTAAGTTGGAAGAAAATTATAGAAGTACTAATAATATACTTAATGCTGCTAACTCTGTAATAAAAAATAATAAAGAGAGAAAAGATTTGAAATTATGGAGTGAAAAGGGTGAAGGTATTAAGATTAAGTATATGAGAGCTTATGATGAAAAACATGAGATAACACTAGTTATTGAAGAAATAAACAAGCTTTTAAATGAAGGATATGATAGAAAAGATATTGGAATACTTTATAGAACAAATGCGCAAAGTCGTGTAGTTGAAGAAGGAATGCTTGCTAAAGGAATACCTTATAAAGTTGTTGGTAGCTATTACTTTTATAATAGAAAAGAAATTAAAGATTTAATTAGTTATTTAAGACTTATATATAATAATAATGATGAAGTTAGTTTAAGAAGAATCATTAATGTTCCTAAACGTGGTATAGGAGATGCTGCTATTAAAAATTTAGAGAATGTTAGTATGTTAGAAGGTATAAGTATGTTTGATGCTTTATCTACTAATAAAGAAATTGAATTTAAGAATTTAATAACTGATTTAGTTAATGATAGCAATAATATGAGTTTAACAGAATTAATTGATAGTGTTTTAACTAAGACTGGTTTGAGACGTGAATTAGAAGAAGATAAAACATTAGAAAATGAATTAAGACTTGATAACTTGATGGAATTTAAAAGTATTACTGCTTCGTTTGAAGAGAGAACTGGTATGGTTAGTTTAGGTGAGTTCTTGGAAGAAATAAGTTTGATAAGTGATATGTCTAGTCATAAAGAAGATGGTGATGAAGTTACTTTGATGACTATACATAGTGCTAAAGGTTTAGAGTTTGATGTTGTTTTCTTAATTGGTATGGAAGAAGGATTATTTCCACATACAATGAGTTTGATGGAAAATGGTATTGAAGAAGAGAGACGTTTGTGTTATGTTGGTATTACAAGAGCTAGAGAAAGATTATATATCACTAACGCTAAAAGAAGAATGTTATATGGTAAAGATACTATGAATATGCCTAGTAGATTTATAGATGAAATCGATAGCAATTGTATTGAAGAAAATGATGCGGGTGTCAAAGTAGAAAAGAAAATTGATACTAAAAAAATGTATAACAAGAGTGAAAATGCAGAAATTAAAATAGGTGATATCATTAGTCATGAAAGTTTGGGTACTGGTGTTGTAGTAAATATGAATGGTGATTTGATAGATGTTGCATTTAAAAGTGGAGTAAAAAAATTAATGAAAAATCATAAAAGTATTAGTAAATTATAGGAGGAAGATTTATGACATTATTAATATTAGCTGCTGGTATGGGTAGCAGATTTGGTGGTTTAAAACAAATGGAACCTATGGGTCCTAACGGAGAATTTATTATTGATTATTCAGTATATGATGCTAAGAAGGCAGGATTTAATAAGATAGTATTTGTTATTAAAAAAGAAATGTATGAAGATTTTAAAAATACTATTGGTAAAAGAGTAGAAGATAAGATTGATGTAGAATATGTTTTTCAAAAAATGGAAGATGTTCCAGTTAATATAGATTTTGAAAGAGTTAAACCTTGGGGAACTGGACATGCCATTTTGGAATGTAAAAATGCTATTAATGAACCTTTTGCAATAATAAATGCAGATGATTTTTATGGTAGAAATTCTTTTGTTAAGGCTTATCAATTTTTAAGTGATGGAATAAGTGATAAAGAATTTGGTTTGATTGGTTATAGAGCTTGTAATACTATAACTGAAAATGGTAGTGTTAAACGTGGTGTTTGTGAAATAGAAAATGGAGTACTTACTGGTATAAATGAAAGTAGTATTGAAAAAGTTGATGATCATATACATTGTAAGTCTTTAGTAGATGGTAAAGAATATGATGTAGAACTTAATAGATTAGTTAGTATGAATATGCTTTTGTTTACTCCAAAAATATTTGATTATTTAGAAAATGATTTTGTTAGTTTCTTAAATAATATTAAAGATAAAGAAAAAGATGAATTTTTAATTCCTGAAGTAGTTGATCTACATATCAAATCTGGCGATATAAGTGTTAAAGTTATTGAAACAGATAGTGTTTGGTATGGAGTTACTTATAAAGAAGATAAATATAGTGTTAAAAATGCAATAAATAAATTAATTAATAATGGTGAATATAGTAAGAATTTATGGTGATAATTTATGTTAGATAGATATAATGAGTTAGTTGATATATTAAATAAGGCTAATTATGAATATCATGTTTTAGATAATCCTACTATAACAGATCAAGAATTTGATAAATATTTAAGAGAACTTATAATTCTTGAAAAAGAACATCCTGAATTTGTTAGAGATGATAGTCCTACACAAAAAATAGGTGGAGAAGTTATTGATGGGTTTAAAAAAATAAGACATGAAATTCCTATGCTTAGTTTAAGTAATGTTTTTAATGAATCTGAAATAATGGAATTTGATAATAGAATAGCTAAAGAAGGATATCATCCTAGTTATGTATGTGAACTTAAAATAGATGGTTTATCTGTTTCGTTGAAATATAAAAATGGAAAGTTTGTTAGTGCTGCAACACGTGGAGATGGAGTTGTTGGTGAAGATATAACACATAATGCTAAAACTATTAAAAGTATTCCACTTAAAATAAATAAGGATATAGACATTGAGGTTCGTGGAGAAATATTTATGTCTAAAAAAGTTTTGGAAGAATTAAATAAATTACGTAAAGAGCAGAATTTACCTTTATTTCAAAATTGTAGAAATGCTGCAGCTGGTTCTATTAGACAATTAGATAGTAATATTGCAAGACAAAGAAAATTAGATACATTTATATATCATTTACCTAATCCTGAAGATTATGGAATTAAAACTCATCTAGAAGCTTTAGAATTTATGAAAGAATTAGGTTTTAAAACTAATCCTAATAATAGACTAGTTAGTGATGTTAATGGTATATTAGAATTTATTAGTGAAAAGGGAAACATTAGAAGTGACTTGCCTTATGATATAGATGGAGTTGTAATAAAAGTTAATGATATTGATACTCAAAGAAAATTAGGATATACTCAAAAGTACCCTAAATGGGCAACTGCTTATAAATTTCCTGCAACAGAGGTATTAACTAAATTAACTGATATTATATTTACCGTAGGAAGAACAGGTCAAATTACTCCTAATGCTGTTTTGGAACCTGTTTTGGTTGCTGGAAGTACCGTTAGACGTGCAACTCTTCATAATGAACAATATGTTATTGATAAAGATTTAAAAATTGGTGATATTGTTAGTATTAGAAAAGCTGGAGATGTAATTCCAGAAGTAGTTGGACCTGTTAAAGAACGTAGAGATGGAACTGAAAAAGAATTTGTTATGATTAAGAAATGTCCTATTTGTGGAAGTGATTTAGTATTAAGCAAAACAGGTATAGACTATTTTTGTATGAATGATAAGTGTAGTAAAAGAAATATTGAATCTTTAATTCATTTTGTAAGTAGAAAAGCTATGAATATTGATGGTTTAGGAGATAGAATTATAGAAGATTTTTATAATATGGGAATTATAAAAAATATTATAGATATATATAACTTGAAAGATAAGAAAAAAGATTTAATAGAACTTGAAGGTTTTGGAGATAAGAGTGTTAACAATTTGATGGAAAGTATTGAGGTCAGTAAAGAGAATAGTGTTGAAAGATTAATCTTTGCTATTGGAATAAGTGGTATTGGTGAAAAGAATGCAAAGCTTTTGGCAAAGAGGTACAAGAATATAGATAATTTAATTAATGCTACTTATGAAGAGTTGGAATCTATTAAAGATATGGGACCAATTCTTGCTAAAAACATTGTTTGTTTCTTTCAAGATGTCGATAATATAGAACTTATTAACAATTTAAAAAATAATGGTGTTAATATGGAATACATTGGTGAAGATATTGTGGAAAACGATAACTTTGTTAACAAAAAATTTGTTGTTACTGGAACTTTAAATAAATATTCTAGGGATGAAGTAAAAGCTATTGTAGAGAATAATGGTGGTACTACAAGCGAGAGTGTTAGTAAGAAAACCGATGTTGTTATAGTAGGAAGAGACGCTGGTTCTAAATATGATAAGGCATTGAAACTTGGAATTAAAATTTGGGATGAAGAAAAATTAGATGAAATGTTAAAATAGATATATTGTCTGTTGGCGATTTTAGAAATAGATAATGTTTTAACGGGGAGATTTTATATAAAAAGATACTAAGTAAAAATTTTAGTATCTTTTTTCTCTTTTTAATTTTTTTGGTTTTTCTTCTTTATTTTTATTAATTCCTAAACTTATTATTGAATCAGCAATTTTGTAATAATAAAATTGTATAATATCTTCATAATTATCATCGCATATGGCTTTTAATAATTCTCTTTTATAAATATCTCTTTCATCTTTTTTTATGTAAATTGGTGGAATATCGGCTTGTTTAAATAATAAATTTAATAATGCTCTGAATGTTCTTTTGTTTCCATCATCAAATGGTTGTAATTTTATTAAATTTACACAATCAATAATACAATCATTTATATATTTGAAAATAGTGTTATATATCTTTAAATCCACCCATGTTTTGTTGTTTAATGAATTTATTAATTTATTTGAAGGTTGATAAACGTATGTTTTGCTAATGTATTTATTAAATTCCTTAGTTGATAAATCGCCTGGCAAAACTTCATATGGTGTGTCATACAAAACTGCAGTGTCTTCTCTTAACTTTGTTCCAAATTCTGGGTGAGGACATTTTTCATATAATTTTGCATGTAATTTAAATGACTCAATGAATATGTTTATTGGTGTATTTTTTTGAAAAATGCTTATGTAATTATATACATTTTCTATTCCATCAATTTCTTCTTTAGTAATACCTGGTTCTACAATACTTTCATTAGAAATAAATTTATACTTATAGTTTTCATATATTATTGTGTGATCTTTTTTATTTATAAAATTCATGTATAGATTTATTATGTTGTATGGAATTTCATCACCAGGATGATAGAGTGTACCTTTTTCCTTTTTTATTTCGTACAATTCAAATAAAGATTTTATTATGTTAGTTGCTTCTTTTTCTGTTAAATTGATTCCATATGTTTCTATATAATCTTCATATCCCATTATTGGCCACCTCTTTTTGATAAGTTATACTATCATTAAATATGATTATAGTCAAATATCTTTGATTGATTATTAAATAATTGTATTGTATAATTATTTTATTAAAGAGGTGGATTATGAAAAATTTTAAAGAATTTTATAAGAGAAATAGAGTATATTCTATTTTAATGTTAGTATCACTTGTTTGTATAGTATCTATATTAGTAGGAGTTATAGTCTATTTTGTTGGACAGACTACTAAAGATAAATATGGTAATAGATTAGATGGAATAGATAATGTAAAAATTACTGATACAAAAAAAAGTGAAGTAGAAAATAAAATAAAAGAGAATGAATTAGTTGATAGTGTAAAAATAAATATTAAGGGTAAATTGATTTATGTTAATATTGAATTAAAAACTGGAAAACATTCTGATAGTGAAGCAATATGTCAGTCTGCATTAGAAAATTTTAGTGAAGATGAAAAGAAATTTTATGACATACAATATATAGTAACTAATAAAGATACTAGTATAGAAGAAAACTTTCCAGTTATGGGTTATATTAAAGCAGGTAATTCTGTAATAAAATGGACTAATTATGTTCAATAGGTGATGTTATGAAAAAAATTAAAAAGATTATATTAATTAGTATTGTTTCACTGCTTCTAATAAGTGGTATTATATTAGGAGTTTATAAAATTTTTAAAGATAAAAATAGTTTAACTATAAGTGAAAAAACTTGGATTAGTAATAATAAAAACAGTGTTTATACAATAAACGTTGTTAATGATATAAATATATTTGGAAAAAATGGTAATGGTGTGTTTTTTGATTTTATAAATAAATTAGATGAAGATTTAGATTTAAAATTAAATAGTTCTGTGTATTCTGTTGCTAATAAAAATGAATCTTTTGGATTTAGTGTTGGTAATTCATATGATAAGAGAGATTTGTTGTTTTATACAGATTACTATGTTCTATTAAGTTTAGATGATAGTACCGTTACTAATATTAATGATATAAAAGATAGTACTATAGGTGTCCTTAGTGATGATTTAAATTATATAAGTTCATTTTATAGTTTGAGTGGAACAATTAAATCTTATGATAATACGGATAATTTGTTTAAGGACTTTGAAAATAAAGAAGTTTCATATATTATAGTTCCTAGAATTCAGTATGAAGATAAAATAATTAGTAAAGGCTATAACATATGTTATTTCTTTAATGATGCTAAAGTATATTATTATTTACATTTAGGTAATGATGATGTATTAAATTCTATTGTAACTAAATATTATAATCAATGGATGGAAGCAAATTATGAAGATAGTTATAATACTAATAATTATAATTTGTTCATTGAAAATTTAAATATAAGTGATCAAGATGAAGATAAATTGACTGATAAAAATTATAAATTTGATTTTATAGTTTCTCAACCTTATCAACTATTAAGTAAAGGTAAATTTAGCGGTATAGCAAGTGAATATTTAACTTTATTTAATAAATTTAGTGATGTTGATTTTACATATAATAGAGTTAGAAAATACAAAGATTTAAAATTTGATATTGATAAGAAGAAAATAGATGTATTTTTTGGACAAAATAATTATAATGGACAATATAAGAAAATTAATACTAATTATAAAATAGATTATTATTTAATAAGTAATAAAGAATTAAAGATTAATGTTGATAGTTTGAAAGCATATAATGGAGATGTATATGTTTTAGAAAATAGTAATTTATATAGTTATTTAAGTAATTATAAAAATGTTGTTACTAAAACTTATAAAAAGAATAAAGATGTAAGAAAATTATTAAGGAAGAATAATGTTGTATTAGTAGATAAGCTAACTTATGATTCATATATTATTGATAATGTTAGTAATGTAGATATTATTTTAAGTGATACAGTTGATGGAGATAGTTATAATTTCTATTATAAAAATGATAGTGATACTTTTTATAGATTATTTAGTAGTTATATAAATTCTTTAAATCCTAATGAAGTAACTGATTTAGCTCTAATAAAATATTATAAAACTTATGAAGCTGGTAGTAGAGCGGTTAAGCTGGCTAAATACATAATTATGTTAATAATTGTTATTGTTATAGGTATATTTATAATTATTAGAAATAAGAAGAAAGTTGTATTAAATACTAAAATAAAAAATAATGAAAAAATTAGATATGTTGATATGTTAACTAGTTTAAAAAATAGAAATTATTTGAATGATAGAATGGAAATATGGAATCAAAATACTGTATATCCACAAGCTGTTATAGTATTAGATTTAAATAATATAAAATATTTAAATGATACTTTTGGACATGAAGAAGGAGATAAGCAAATTAAAGCTTGCGCTAATGCTTTATTTAAAACACAGTTAGAAAATAGTGAACTTTTAAGAACTGATGGTAATGAATTTATGATTTATTTAGTTGGTTATAGTGAAAAGCAAGTTGTTAGTTATATTAAAAAATTATTAAAAGAATTTAAGAAATTACCATATGAGTATGGTGTTGCAGTGGGATTTAGTATGATAAATGATGACTTAAAATTAGTAGAAGATGCATTTAATGAAGCAACTATACAGATGAGAAAAAATAAGAATGCATTTGAGGATAATGATGATAAATAAAATATTAGATTTATTATCTAAAATATTTAATAAAAATAGAAAATATTTTAAAGACTTTTTTAGTAAAGTTTGGGAAATATTATTTAAACCAGAAATGTGTTTTTTACCTGGACATCTAGCTTTCTCAGTAATATTAAGTGTAGTTCCGGTTTTATCAATAATAACTGCTATTGCAAGTTCATTTGGTTTAACAGTTGAAGATTTAAGTTCATTTTTAAATAGGATTTTTAGTAGTATTAATTTTGAAGTAATTGTTCCTAATATTATGGGACAAGAAATTAGTTTAAAATATATTAGTGTAATTTGTATTTTATTCTTTATTGCAGCAAATGGTGCTAGTAGTATTATAGTTGCTAGTGATCAAATTTATGGAATTAAGCAAACAAGTTATTTAAAAAGAAGAATGAAAGCTATAGTTATGACTATGTTACTTTGTATTTTATATATATTTGTTTTAATAGTTCCTTTATTGGGTAATAAAATTATTAGTAGTTTTGATTACTTTAATTTAAAAAGTATAATAGATCCTATATTAACTATTATTAGAGGACCAATTACATGGTTTATAATATATTTTTTTATTAAATCTATATATGTTATTGCACCTGACAAAGATGTAGATACTAAAGGACTAAATTTGGGAGCAATATTTACAACAATATTTTGGTTGATTGCTACTTATTTATATAGTGGTTGGATTAACAACTTTACTGCATATGATAAATATTATGGAAGTTTAAGTGGTCTAGCAATTTTGATGTTATGGATTTACTGGTTATGTTATATATTCGTTATTGGATTATGCTTGAATGTTAAAGTAGAAAATCATGAATTGGAAAAAACTGGTATAATAAAAGAAAGAAAAAAATAAATAATAATAATGTACTCACGGGTATTATTTGAGTACGGATTGTTTACGATATTAAATTAATTTGATGTTTTAAATTAAAAAATATTGTAGAATAATATTCAAGGGACACATTCTTGTTGATGTGTTTCTTTTTTTTTACAAAAATTTAAAATTAATCATTTATATATTTCTATATTGATGTTGTATGTATGTAATGTTATAATATAAAATAAAAGAAATAATATGAAGATAAATATGCAGATATCTTATTTTTGTATTGTTCTTTAAAAAGGGAGGGTTTTGGATGAATATAAAAGAAAAAATGTATGAGATAAGTGGAAGAAAAATATCAGCAACTAAATGCCATGACAAATAATATTAGACTTAATTTCTTTTGAAAGTATTAATAACGTTAATATAAAATTATAAGTTATAAGTTGATATATAAAGTGTTCTCTTGAAAAAAAAATCAAAGTTATTAAGTAATTATTATAACATTTAATTAGCAGGTGGATATGTTTTAATGCATAACCTTTTATGGAAATTTAGAAAGTTTTGTACAAATTATTGACGATGATAATAATTTATGATATGATTTATATCGATTGGTACTTAGGAAACTTTCGAAGCCCTAAGTCGTTTTTTTATTAAAGGAAGTGAGTTATGAAAGAATATAAGAATTCTAATGAATTATTAGATTATATAATATCAAAAGGTGTATCTGTTAATAATAAAGGAGATGCTTTAAACAAAATCAAAATTTATTCTTATTATTCAATCATAAATACCTATAAAGATGTTTTTAAAAATATAAATAATGAATATAAAAATAATGTATCTTTTGACGAAATATATTCTTTGTTTGAATTTGATAAAAATTTAAGAAATATATTTCTTAAATATTCATTAGAAATTGAACTAATTTTAAAATCTTTATTAGCAGAAACAATATCTTTAAAATATGGTATAAAAGGTTATTTAATTAAAGAAAATTTTGATAATACAGTTAATGAAGCGACTATTACAGAATCAATTAATGTTATAGAAGAAGAAATAGATAAACAAAATGGAAAACATGAAGCTGTCACTCATTATATTGGTGAGTATGGGTTTGTTCCACCGTTTGTATTAACTAAAATTCTAACATTAGGAGAATTAAGTAGATTATATGCTATACTAAAACAACCGGATAGACAAAATATAAGTAAATACTTTAAATTGTCAGATAAAGTGTTAAAACAAATAATCGTAAATATGACAATGATTAGAAATATATGTGCTCATAATGATAGATTATTTTCATTCCATAGTAAATTTAGAATATCATTTAAATATATTGAAAAAAATTATAATGAAAAATCAGTTAATATTTATATGGTAATGAAATGCATGGAAAGTTTATTACCTAAAGAAAAGAAAAAAGAATTTGTTAAATTAATTAATAATGAAATAAAAGATTTAGATAATAAGCTTAAATCAATCAAAATAGATAATATTTTGAAAATAATGGGCTTTTATAAGAATATTTAACTTATAAAAGTTATATACTAAAATTGATTGGTACTTATGAAACTTTTGAAGCCATAAGTCGTCAAATCTCTATGAAGTATCATAGAGATTTTTTAATGATAGATGAGAAAATTTTATATCATTCTGGAGCAAGTTTTAAGAATTTAGGAAATAAGTGTTTTGCTATTAATAGAATTGAAGATGAAGAATATACGAAATTATTATTAAATAGAGTAAAGTGTGATTTTATTAAATAGACATTGTCTATTTTTTTTGATAAAATTTAGATAGTTAGGGTGTGATTGGTATAAAGACAATAAATATAAAACACTTAAATGTTAATATAAATTCATCTGAATTAGTTGGGGTAATAGGAACTAATGGATGTGGGAAAACAATACTTTTAAAAATGATATGTGGTAAATTTAAAAATAATAATATTTGTATAGATAATATTGACATTAATCAATACAATTTAGATTATAAAAGAAATAATATAGTATGTGTTTTTGATGATAATATTTATAATACTAATAATCCTTTAGATGAACTAAAATATTATTTAAATAAGATAAATAATAATAAAATTGATATAGATAATAGAATAAATGATTTTATAGATTATTTTAAATTAGAAGATATAATAGATAAAGATTTTATAGATTTAAATACAGAAGATAGAATTTATATTAAAATATTATCATTGTTAATAATTATGCCAAGTTTATTTTGTATAGATGATTTATTAACTTATTTAGAACTAGATAGAAAGATTAAAATATTAAATTATATTAAAGAAAAGAATATTACATTATTAAATGTTACTAGCAATATGGAAGAATTATTATATATGGATAAAATATTAGTAATGAATAAAGGTAAAAAAGAAATATTTGATAAAACAGAAGTTGTATTAGATAGAGAAGATATATTTAAAGATTTAGGATTATCTTTGCCTTTTATATATGATATAAATAATTTACTTAAGAGTTATGAATTAATAAATGATACACATATTATAGAGAAAGAGTTGGTGGATTTATTATGGAAATAATGTATAGTAATAAATCTAATGATATAATAAAAAACAATACTATTACAGGTGTATATGGAGACAAATTAGATTTAATAAATAATGGTTTTGATTTTTATGGAATAGAGTATGATGATGAATGGACTGTAAAAAGATTTTTAAATGGATATAAATTAAAAATAGATAATAATATATTAAATATATTTAGTGAGTTAGAAATTAGTTATAGTTTGCTTAAAAGAAAAATTAAAGATTTAAGTAAAGGACAGTTTAAATTAATATTATTTGTTTATATAATTTTAAATAAAAAAAATGTTGTTGTGTTAGATTATTTTGATAAAGGATTAAGTTATAAATACAAAAAAAGAATAACTAATTATATTAAAAGTAAATATAGTGGTAGTTTAATAGTTATAAGTAATGATTTAGTATTTTTAAATAGTTTATGTAATTATTTAATGGTTTTCAAAGATGGTAATATTGTATTTAATGATGAATTTAATAATATATATAAAAGTAGGGTTAAGATAGAATATCCTCCTATTATTAAATTTATTAGACTTGCTAATAATAATAATGCTAAATTAAGTTATACTGTTGATAATAAAGAATTATTAAAAGATATATATAGGAGTGTTAGATGAAATATTTGATAACTGTTAGTTATGATGGTAGTAAATATTATGGTTTTCAAAGATTGAATGATTTACCTAGTATACAAAAAGAATTAGAAGATGCATTAAGTGTTATAAATAAAGATAAAGTTTATGTAAAAGGCAGTGGTAGAACTGATAGAGGTGTACATGCTTTAGGACAAAAATGTCATTTTGAACTTAAATATGATATTCCTTGTGAAAGATTAGTTAATGCAATTAATAGTTTGTTAAGTAATTATGTAAGAGTTTTAGATTGTATAAAAGTTAATGATGATTTTCATGCTAGATTTAGTGTAAAAAAGAAAATATATAAATATATAATAAATATGGGTAAGTATGATGTTATTAAACAAGATTATCTATATAATTATTGTAAAAGATTAGAAATTAAAAGTATGAAGATAGCAAGTAATTATTTAATTGGTAAACATTCTTACAAAGTTTTTGTTAGTGGGGATAGAAATAATTATAATAGTGAAATATATAAAATAATTTTTAAAAAAGAAAAAGATATTTTGACAATAACTTTTGAAGGAAAAAGTTTTCATAGATATATGGTTAGAAATATGGTTGGTGCTTTATTGTTGGTTGGATGTGGTAAAATAAGTATAGAAGAATTTAAAAATATGATTGATAGTGATGAAAATAAATATACTTATATTACAGCACCAAGTAATGGATTATATTTAGAAAGTGTGGAATATTAATGAATAAAAAAGGATTTACATTAATTGAAATAGTTACTGTTATAGCATTATTAAGTATTGTTGGTATTATAACTTTACCTAAAATTAATGATGCTATTAAAACTTCTAGAGCTGACCAATTAGAAGAAGTAAGAGAAAATATTGTTAAAAGTACAGAAGTTTATTTAAATAATAAATGTGGTAGAGATACTTATAATAAATTAATAGATAATGATAAAGTTAGAATATATTTAAATAGTATTAAAGAATGTGGATTAATAGATAAGAAAATATATAATCCAGTAAGTGGAGATTATTTTAACATAGATAATGAATACGTTGATGTTACTATAGATGAAGTTGGAGTATTAGATTATAAATTAAGTTTTTAGTATAAAATATATTATATTATTCATAATAAGAATGGTGATAATTATGAATGAAAATAAAGAATTTTTAACTTATTTATATCAAGATAGTGATATGGCTCTTAATAATTTAACTTTGTTGATTAAAAAAATTAATAAGAAAGATAATAAAATAAAGATAGTTATAGAAGAAGTTATTAAAGGTTATGAAGAATATTTAAAAAAGATTAAAAAATATATGAAAGATAATAAATATAATATAGAAAGTAAACCTTTAATTAGTAAAATGGGAGCTTATTTAGGTATAAATATGGAAATTATGAAAGATAATAGTGATAGTCGTATTGCTGATATGTTAATACAAGGTATGACTATGGGAGTACTTGGTGTTAGTAAAAAGCTAGATAATTATAAAGATAGAATTGATAAAGAATTAATTAAATTAGGAGAAGAATTTAAAGAATATCAACAAAAGAGTATTGATAAATTGAAAGTGTATTTATAATAATTATTCATTAACGAATAAAGTGTCTTAAAAATGATTGATTTATATTAAGTTATAAAAAAATCAAAGTTTAAAGTCTTTGATTTCGTCGTCAAACATATTTTTTCCATCAAAATAGTTTCTAAGTTTTATTTTATGAAATTTAGCAATTATATTTGTTGGGAATTTTTTTATTAATAAATTTATTTCTGTTGTATATTTGTTATAAAATGATTTTGCTGCTTCTAATAATTCATCACTATCTTTTAAATCATTAATTATACTTATATATTCTTCGTTATCATTTAAAGATTTGTAGTCATTTTTTACTTGATGAATTAGATTTTCGCCTTCAATTATTTTCCTATCTAAGTCAAAATTTGATATATCTTCTTTTTTTAATTTTTCTAAATCTTTGAAATATGTAACTTCTTTTTTTAATAATTTATTTATAGTTGTAGAAGATTTCATAATTAAATCATATTTGTTTCTTAATTCATTATCTATTATGCTTTCTGATTCATTAATTTTAATATTTAATTCTTGTAAATTGTTATAATTATAAATATAACTTATTATTAATATTCCTATTAGTACTATTGTAATTAATATTATTATCATTATTAAATTCATTTACATCACCTACTATATAAGTATAGCATAAATATTAAAAAAATTGTAAAATAATATTGGTGATACATGTGAATATTAAAAAAGTTGTTGTTGGTGAATTAGAAACTAATTGTTATATTTTAGAAAATGATAGTGAATGTTTGATAATAGATCCTGGTAGTGAAAGTGATAAAATAATTAAAAATATTGATAAAAAAGTAGTGGGTATACTTTTAACACATAGACATTTTGATCATGTTGGAGCACTAGATAATATATCTAAATATTATAAAGTTCCTGTATACGATATTAGTAATTTACATGAAGGTATGAATGTTATTGGAAATTTTAAATTTGAAGTTAGATATAATTTAGGACATACTATGGATTCTATAAGTTTTATTTTTGATAATATTATGTTTAGTGGAGATTTTATATTTAAAGGTTGTATTGGTAGATGTGATTTAGGTGGAGATTTTAATTTGATGAAGGAAAGTATTAAATCTATTTTGAAATCTAATATAAATTATAAAATATATCCTGGACATGGAGATAGTACTTATTTATTTGATGAAAAAGATATGCTTGAAAGCTATATAAAATAAAAATGCTCTAGGGCATTTTTCCTAAATTGAAATTTGAACCGCACCACTAGGGTGCGGCTTTTTGATAT